>NZ_JAODZS010000010.1:0-125959 GCF_029835375.1 Morganella sp. GD04133
ACTTTTATGCCAGGGTTTTTTTATGCCCGAAAGAGGAACAGCACTATATCATCAGCATGATCAGGCCCTTTGTGAGCATGAATAACTGATTTTCGAAATTAAGCACCAGTGGCAGCGGGGAGTCCGTTAACGGGGAAAAGGCAAGAACGTGCAGCAGACTGAATGTTGACATAGTGGCTCCGGAAAGAGGAAAGATAAGCCATCATGCAGAAAAAGAAGGGAAAATGGAAGCTGCGCCCGCAGATTGCCTGAAACGGACGCAGAGCAGGCTTAAAGCGGATTAACGGTGTAATTCACCGGCAGCTTCAGGCTGATAGATAATTTCTGATACTTTTACGCGCGTTGCTTCACCGTTCGGCAGTTCCCATGAGATCTCATCGCCGACAGAAAGCCCGAGTAACGCAGCTCCCAGTGGTGCCATCACCGACAGCTGTTCTGCGCTGTCTTTCAGTGATGCCGGGTACACCAGGGTGCGGATACTCTCTTTTCCGCTCGATAAATCTTCAAAGCGCACGCGGCTGTTCATCGTCACAACCGTGGCCGGCATTTCTGCAGGCGGCAGGATTTCCGCGCGATCTAACTCGTCATTCAGGGCTTCAGCCACCGGATTGTCAGCATAAGCCGGCTGTTCCAGCAGCATATCCAGACGCTCCGCGTCCAGTTCATTAATAATTATATTGGGCTTTTTCATACCACACTCCAAATCATTTCCAATACAAAAGAACACCCCCACACCAGAAGGAGGGGGGTGCTCATTTGATAATTAATCTGATAGTAGGCTGTTCTCTCCGGAAAGGGAAGAGATCAGGATCACGAACCGCCGGGCTGCGTGAACGAAACAGCGTATCAGTTTTCTTTAAGTAAAATATTTCGGTTAGTATAACTAATCTTCATCAAAACCTGAATCAAAAAGGGAAATAATTGCCTCAATGGCAGAATTTTCATCAGGCCCTGTTGCTTCCACTTCAATAAAACTGCCCTGTTCGGAATCCAGCATCAGCATGGCAAGCACACTGTCTGCCCGGGCTTCTTCATTTTGCTTATTACGGAATACCACCGTTGACCGGAAGGTCTGGATCAGTTCAAACAGCTTCATGGCCGGCCGGGCATGCAGCCCCAGCCGGTTTTTGATTTCAACCTGACAACGGATGGTCATGGATTACTTCCGTTTTTCCAGGGTCCGGTGGCGCGACTGTACGTTTTTCCCGCGTGAGCGGAAGTAATCCGCCAGCTGTTCCGCCACATAGACAGAACGGTGTTTGCCGCCGGTACAGCCGATAGCGACGGTCAGGTAGCTGCGGTTGTTGGTTTCCAGCATCGGCAGCCACAGTTCCAGATAACTGCGGGTCTGGTAGATAAAGTTGTGTACTTCGGTATGGCGGTCGAGGAACGCCGCCACCGGTTTATCCAGACCGGTCATCGGACGCAGTTTCGGATCCCAGTGCGGGTTCGGCAGGAAACGGACATCAAACACATAATCCGCATCGATCGGAATACCGTGTTTAAACCCGAACGACTCGAACACCATGGTCAGCTCGCGTTCGCGCTTGCCGAGCAGGCGGGTTCTCAGCATCTCTGCCAGTTCATGCACTGACATCTCAGAAGTATCGATAATCAGATCGGCACGGGAACGCAGCGGCTCCAGCAGATCGCTCTCTTCGTCAATCGCACTTTCCAGCGAGAGATTTTTACTGGAAAGGGGATGCAGACGGCGGGTATCACTGTAACGGCGGATCAGGGTGTTGCGATCCGCATCCAGGAACAGCAGCTGGGGAGAGAAACTGTCCGGTAATCTGGTCAGGGCTTCCTCAAAGACTTCCGGGGACTCCGGCATATTGCGGACGTCAATACTCACTGCAGCAGAGATATCGCGTGTTGCCAGGGTAGCGGCAAGCTCCGGCAGAAGAGTGACCGGCAGGTTATCAACGCAGTAGAAACCCATATCTTCCAGCGCCCGCAGGGCAACAGATTTACCCGAACCAGAGCGGCCGCTGACAATCATCAGCACCATGAGGGGACTCCCTATCGTTTCTCTTTCAATGGCAATACGCCATTATCTGTTGTCGTCAGCCGGTTATCATCACTCTGTGATGATACTGTACAGCTCTTCATCACTTTGCGCCTGACGCAACCGGCGGCAGAGCGCTTTGTCAGCCAGTTTTTTGGCTACTAACGACAGTGTGTGTAAATGCGTCTGACACTGATCAGACGGAACAAATAACGCAAACAGAATGTCCACATTCTGATTGTCAATCGCATCAAACGCGATAGGTTGCTCCAGATGTAAAAATACGCCGCAGGCAGTTTGTGCCTCGCTTTTATCCAGTTTTCCGTGGGGGATGGCAATCCCGCCACCGATACCGGTTGTCCCGACTTTTTCCCGTGTAAGGAGTGCCTCAAACAGCGTGTTTTCCGGCAGCGCCAGCGCGGTGGCAGCCAGTTCACTGATAATCTCCAGCGCGCGCTTCTTACTGGTACAGTGAATATTATTGCGTGTACAGCTGATACTCAGTACATCGCTCAGGGACAAATTTGCTTCGTTATTCATTTCATTGTTCACTTAGGATCAGAATCCCGGCAACCACCATGGTAACCGGGATCAGAGCACTGCTTTTTCCTGAGAAAATTCAGACTGTTAATTCAGTCATGCACCCGGGTGCAGAAAGTTTACCGGTTTCTCAGTTTTTCTTTGTGTTTGGACAGCTGGCGGCCGAGTCTTTCTGCCATCTCATCAATTGCCGCGTACATATCCTCTTTTTCCGCTGAGGCGTGAAGATCCGCACCGTTTACCTGAGCCGTTGCCTCCGCGATTTTACTGACTTTCTCAACCTTAAGGATCACCTGAACGCTGTTGATTTTATCGAAATACTGCTCCAGTTTTTTACACTTGGCTGTCACAGTCTCACGTAAAGCATCTGTAATTTCAACGTTGTGGCCGGTAATTTGTAATTCCATAGTGTCTTCCTTCTCAATGTGTATCAAATCAGCTGTTTACGCTGATTTGAGGGCGGGATGGATAACGACTCGCGATATTTTGCGACAGTTCGTCTGGCGACCTGAATACCCTGTTCGGCAAGCATGTCGGTCAGTTTGCTGTCGCTGAGCGGTTTCGCCGGATTCTCGGCGGCAACCAGTTTTTTCACCAGTGCACGGATGGCGGTGGAGGACGCCTCGCCCCCGCTGTCAGTGCTGACGTGGCTGGAGAAAAAGTACTTCAGTTCAAAGATCCCCCGCGGACTGTGCAGGAATTTCTGCGTTGTTACCCGGGAAATCGTGGATTCATGCATCTCAACCCGCAGTGCGATATCCGCCAGCACCATGGGCTTCATATATTCTTCGCCCTGTTCAAAGAACGCCTGCTGCTCTTCCACAATACAGGTCGCGACTTTGAGCAGCGTATCGTTCCGGCTTTCCAGACTTTTAATGAGCCACTTTGCTTCCTGCAAATTATTACGGATAAACTGACTGTCGCTCTCACTGCGGGCCCGCGAACCCATTGCGGCATAGTGATTATTGACCCGCAGACGGGGAATGCTGTCGGAATTGAGTTCCACTGCCCAGCGTTCGCCGTGTTTTCTCACAAGGACGTCAGGAATAACATACTCTGATTCTCCGGTGTTGACTACCAGGCCCGGACGCGGTTCCAGCGACTGAATCAGATCAATGGCGGATTTCAGTGCCTCTTCTTTCAGTTTGGTCACCCGGCCCAGGGTGCGGAAATCCCGGTTCCCCAACAATGCCAGATGCTGATCCGTAATAGCAAGGGCTTCTTTCAGGCTCGGGGTCTCCGGCGGCAGAATTTTCAGCTGCACCATCAGACACTCCCGCAGGTCACGGGCGCCCACACCCACCGGATCAAAACGCTGAATACGCTTGAGTACTGCTTCGACATCTTCGGTGGTGACGTCATCGTCACCGATACTCAGGCGGATATCATCGACAGAGACGGTCAGATAGCCGGTTTCATCAATCGCATCAATGATTGAGAAGGCAATCGCGGCATCGGTTTCGGTAAAGGGGGTCAGGCGGGCCTGCCAGATCAGATAATCCTGTAAGGTTTCGGTGGTTTCGCCCTGATAGAGCGGCAGTTCATCGTCGCCGTAATCATTGCCGGTGCCGGACGGCGTACCGGCGGTGTAGATTTCTTCCCACTGCGCATCCAGCGGCAGATCATCCGGCATGGCGGTCTGCTCGAGTGCTTCGGCGCTGTCCAGTTCTTTTTGTGTTTCAGATTCAGCAGGCGTGTCAATTTCCTGATGGTTATCATCAAGTTCCAGCAACGGATTAGATTCCAGCGCCTCGCGGATCTCCTGCTGGAGTTCAAGCGTGGAAAGCTGCAACAAACGGATAGCCTGCTGAAGTTGTGGCGTCATCGCCAGTTGCTGGCTGAGTTTAAGCTGCAGACTCTGCTTCATTACGGACACGGGCTCCTTACGGCATTACAGGCGGAAACCTTCGCCTAAATAAACACGTTTAACCTGCTCATTATTCAGAATGGATTCCGGGCTGCCGTGGGCAATCATATGGCCCTGGCTGACAATGTAAGCCCGTTCACAGACATCCAGCGTTTCGCGGACGTTGTGGTCGGTGATCAGGACGCCGAGCCCGTAATCACGGAGGTGCTGAATAATCTTTTTAATATCAATAACGGAAATCGGGTCAACACCGGCAAACGGTTCATCCAGCAGGATGAATTTCGGGTTGGCGGCCAGCGCGCGGGCAATTTCCACACGGCGGCGTTCACCCCCGGAGAGTGACTGGCCCAGGTTATCGCGCAGATGACTGATATGGAACTCTTCCATCAACTCTTCCGCCCTGTCCCGGCGTTCATCATTGTTCAGATCTTTGCGGATTTCAAGCACCGCCATCAGGTTCTGCCATACCGTCAGACGACGGAAAATAGAGGCTTCCTGCGGCAGATAGCCAATCCCTTTGCGGGCACGTTCGTGCAGCGGCAGCAGGGAAATATCTTCATCATCGATGCTTATTGCACCGGCATCACGGGGAACAATACCCACGACCATATAGAAGGTCGTGGTTTTCCCGGCACCGTTCGGGCCGAGCAGTCCGACGATTTCGCCGGAACTGACTTCAAGCGTCACATCTTCGACGACTTTGCGCCCTTTGTAGGCTTTGGCTAATTTGCTTGCAATTAATTTTGCCATAAATCGTTACTTACCTTTCTGGCCGGTTGCCGCCGGGCCTTTTTCCTGAATCTGTGACGGCAGCAGTACGGTAGTCACCTGTTTGCCTTTGTCACTGAATGCCTGCATTTGTTGTGTCGGCACCACATAGGTAATCTTGTCACCGGTGATATTGCTGTCCAGCTGTTCCAGATAGGCATTACCGGTCAGCGTGACCAGCTCATTGGCCATTTCGTAACGCAGTTTGCTGCCGCGTCCTTTGATTGGCTTGCCGTTATCCTGCATCTGGTAGAAGGTCACCGGATTACCGAATGCTTCGATCACCATTTTGTTGGAATCGCCGCCCGGACGGGTGACCACCACTTTGTCAGCGCGGACATCAATCGTTCCCTGTTTTACCACAACATTATCCGTAAATGTGGTGATATTTTTTTCTAAATCAAGGGCTTGTTTTAATGATGTTACCGTCACCGGCTGCTGTGTATCTTCTTTTAACGCCAAAGCAGGGACACTGACGGCCAGAATTGCTGTTGCAATCAGAGTATTAAGGATGTTTGCTTTCATTTGGGATCTCATAGTAAGTCTGTACATCTTTGATCAGTTCCGCATTACGACTGCGTAAATTACCCCGCATCTGCAATCCGGCGGAACGCAGTCCTGTGCCCGTGATGGTGACTTTGTCGTCAGAACTCACATCCTGGGTTATCAGATTGACTTCGGCGTTATCCGTGGTGATCTGCCTGAGCTGCGTATCGGTGGTCAGGCTGTCAACCTGCACATCACCGTATAAATATAACATTCTGTCATTGGTTAATTTGGCCCGCTTTGAACGTATCGTCCAGGTGGCGGTTTTATCAGGATCGTAGGTGGTCAGCACCGGATTAGTAAACCATGTTACTTTTTCCTGAGCAAAGTTCTGCACATCATCTGCATTCAGCCGGTACGCCAGCAGCCCTGTCGGTTCGTAAGCCAGGGTTGAGGACGTTTGGGTTTTATACGTCGGCGTACCGTCTTCCACAATTCTGCCGTCGGCGTCACCTGAACGGGTGACCGACAGGTTCCAGCCGAGCAGACCGAGGGCGATAAGTGCCAGAATAATGATCAGCCAAAGCTTAAATTTACTCATGAGATCCCTGATAAAGCCATTATAACCAATAAAATACTTTTCAGACGGACAGGCCTTTCGCCGCATCCAGCTTATTTTGTGCCAGCAGAATCAGATCACACAATTCGCGGACAGCGCCGCGGCCGCCTGCAATCTGTGTAACATAATCCGCTTTGGGTAACAATAACGGGTGGGCATCCGCCACTGCGGCGGATAAGCCGACCTCTGCCATAACCGGCCAGTCAATCAGGTCATCGCCGATATAGGCGACGTCGCCGGGGCGAAGCGCCAGTTTAGCTAATAGTTCGTGATACGCCAAAAGCTTATCGCTCTGTCCCTGGTAAAGATGTGTAATGCCGAGTGTATTGGCCCGATCTTCCAGTAATTTTGCGTTGCGGCCGGTAATTATAGCCACTTCTATGCCGGAGGTCAGCAGGCAGCGGATACCGTAGCCGTCACGGACATTAAATGCCTTCAGTTCTTCACCGTTGTTGCCCTGATAAATCAGGCCGTCAGACATCACGCCGTCCACATCACAGATAAGAAGCCGTATTTTAGCGGCTTTTTCCATTACTGTTTGCGCTATCGGGCCATAGCAGGTGTCAATAGTGGTAATTTGTGTCATCGTCAGTCCTTATACCACCCCGGCCTGGAGCAGATCATGCATATGCAGTACGCCGAGCAGTTTATCACCTTCTGTGACTAATAAAGAGGTGATATGACGGGACTGCATTAAATTCAGTGCCTCAACCGCCAGGGTATTGGCTTTGATGCGGATCCCGCCCGGGGTCATCACATCGGCAATCTGGCAGTTATTGAGGTCGGTGCCCGCATCGAAAATCCGGCGCAGGTCACCGTCAGTGAAAATGCCCTGAATAATCATGTCATCATCACAAATCACGGTCATGCCCAGTTTTTTACGGGTGATTTCCACCAGCGCTTCGCGCAGTGAGGCGGTTTTCGGTACACGCGGGATGTCATCCCCGGTGTTCATCAGGTCGGAAACCAGTAACAGCAGTTTACGGCCGAGCGCGCCGCCCGGATGCGAGAGGGCAAAATCTTCAGCAGTAAAGCCGCGGGCCTGCAATAAGGCAATCGCCAGTGCGTCCCCCATCACCAGTGTGGCGGTGGTGCTGGTGGTCGGCGCAAGACCGAGCGGACAGGCTTCCTGCGGAACTTTAATACACAGATGGACATCCGCTGCTTTTCCCATGGTACTGTCCGGGTTGCCGGTCATGCAGATAAGCGGGATGTTCTGACGTTTGATAACCGGGATCAGCGCCTGAATTTCTGAGGATTCACCGGAGTTTGAAATCGCGATAACCACATCTTTCTTTGTGACCATTCCCAGGTCGCCGTGCGCGGCTTCGCCCGGATGCACAAAGAAGGAGGAGGTACCGGTGCTGGCAAATGTCGCAGCCATTTTGTGGCCGATATGACCGGATTTTCCCATCCCCATGATGATCACTTTGCCTTCACAGCGGAATATCAGTTCACAGGCTTTATCGAAATCATCATTAATATACTGCTCGAGTGACGCGAGACCTTCACGTTCAATCCGGAGGACACGTTTACCTGTTAGTTGAAAATCAGTTCGGGACATCAGTTTTTTCTCACTTTCAGTATCTGTCTGTGTATTCATGGCTGACGCTTATCAGCCGGTAAAAAGACTTATCAGCCAGGCGGTGAACGCGCTGAGCAGAATAATGCCTTTCAGCCGGTTCAGCCGCTGGTTCCGTCCGGCCGCGAAGAAAATAAATAACACACCGGCGGCGAACATCACGGCGAAATCGGTCATAAAACGGTCTGCCGCCATCGGCGCAGTGGCTAACAGCGCCGGGATCCCCGCCACGACCGTGGTATTAAACAGTGTCGCGCCGATAAGGTTCCCCAGCGCGATATCTTTTTCACCTTTGACTGCCGCCGCAATCGTGGTGCACAGCTCCGGCAGACTGGTACCGATAGCCAGGATAGTCAGCCCGGTGATACGCCCGCTGATCTCCGCATAGCGGGTGAAGGCAGAGGCGTTATCGATCACAATCCGGACCGCTACCGGCATAATCAGCAATCCGGCGACCAGCCACAATAAAGCAACCGGTAAATTATTTTCCTGCGGCAGTTCATGGTTTTGTTCAGTCGTGAAGCCGTCATACTGATCACGCCGCGCCATTGCGGCAATTTTCACCACCAGCCAGAGACTGGTGAGTCCCGCAAGCACCAGAAACCCGCCCTGAACCCGCGTGATACCGCCGGACCAGATAAACAGCCCGAACAGCGCCATTACCGCCAGCATCAGCGGAAGCTCACGGCGCAGCACCGCAGACTGCACACTCAGCGGACGGATAAGGGCGGCAAGCCCGGCAATCAGCAGTAAATTGATAATATTGGAACCGATAATAGTGCCGAGCGCCAGATCCGGCTGCCCTTCAAGCACCGCACCGGCGGAGGTCAGCAGTTCCGGCAGCGATGTGCCGGGACCGGCCACCAGAATACCGGTGATAAACGGGGAGATGCCGAGCGCGCGGGAAAATACCGCGGCACCGTACACAATCCGGTCAGAGGCATAAACCAGCAGAATCAGCCCGGTCAGTAAAAGGATGCTGGTGAGTAACATGGCTCTCCTCCGGGCTGAAAAACAGTCAGAAATAATGAAATGCGGGAAATTGAGGGTATTGTACGGGCTGAGACGCAAAAGTAAAACAGACGTTTTGTACCCGGCAGAGCGTTAATGTTAAATGCTGATATACTTGTGTATCACGCTGTTTATGTCCCGTTACTCAGGGGGGATAAATAATTCAGACAGTAACACCCGCATTTAAAGGCGAAAACTGCCGGATTTTTTTATATTATGATGGGTCAGTCCTGTATGTGTTGTAAAAACACGAAAAACATAACGTTAAGGTTGTGAGGTCATGAACCGACAGACGGAAAATATTATTGAGATCCGGAACATGTGTTTCCGGCGCGGTTCGCGCATGCTGTTTAATGATATCAGCCTGGATGTGCCGCGCGGCAAAGTGACCGCGATTATGGGGCCGTCCGGGATCGGGAAAACCACGCTGTTGCGTCTGATCGGCGGGCAACTGCGCCCGGACAGCGGTGAAATCTGGTTTGACGGTGATAATATCCCGGCACTCTCCCGCAGCAAACTGTATCAGTCGCGCCGTAAAATGAGCATGCTGTTTCAGTCCGGGGCGTTATTTACCGATATGACAGTCTATGACAACGTGGCATTCCCGCTGCGTGAACATACCCGGCTGCCGGAATCCCTGATCCGGACAACCGTGATGATGAAACTGGAAGCGGTCGGTTTACGGGGGGCGGCAAACCTGATGCCGTCTGAACTCTCCGGCGGGATGGCCCGCCGTGCGGCACTGGCGCGGGCCATTGCACTGGATCCGGATCTTATCCTGTTTGATGAACCATTTGTCGGCCAGGATCCGATTACCATGGGTGTGCTGGTAAAACTGATTGATGAACTCAATCAGTCGCTGGGTGTAACCTGCGTTGTGGTTTCTCACGATGTGCCGGAAGTGCTCAGTATTGCGGATAAGGCCTATATTGTCGCGGAGCAGTCCGTGATCGCGCAGGGTACCGCAGAAGAGTTGCAGGAGAACACCGAACCGCGTGTGCGCCAGTTCCTGGATGGTATCGCTGACGGGCCGGTTCCTTTCCGCTATCCGGCGGGTGATTACCAATCAGATTTATTAGGATAAACGAGACATGTTGACACAGGCACTTGCTGCTTTGGGACGCCGCGCGTTAGCGACATGCGCGTCTTTCGGGCGGTCAGGATACATGCTGTTCCGTGCGCTGTTCGGCAAACCGCAGTTTGCCCGGCAGTGGCCGCTGCTGCGCAAGCAGCTGTACAGCGTCGGTGTGCAGTCCCTGCTGATTATTTCAGTGTCCGGGCTGTTTATCGGGATGGTTCTGGCCTTACAGGGATATCTGGTTCTGAAAACCTTCAGTGCGGAAGCCAGCCTCGGCATGATGGTGGCGCTGTCGCTGCTGCGTGAACTGGGGCCGGTGGTGACCGCACTGCTGTTTGCCGGACGCGCCGGTTCCGCACTGACAGCAGAAATCGGGCTGATGAAAGCCACAGAACAGTTATCCAGCCTGGAAATGATGGCGGTCGATCCGCTGCGCCGTGTGATCGCACCGCGTTTCTGGGCGGGTTTGATCAGTATGCCGCTGTTATCCATGATTTTTGTCGCCGTGGGTATTCTTGGCGGGGTCATGGTCGGGGTGGACTGGAAAGGGATCGATGAAGGGTTCTACTGGGCTTCCATGCAGGCCAATGTGGACTGGCAGAAAGATGTGATGAACTGCATTTACAAGAGTGTGGTTTTCGCCTTCACCGTCACCTGGATTGCCCTGTATAACGGGTATGACGCTATTCCGACGTCTGAAGGGATTAGTCGGGCAACAACACGCACGGTCGTTCATTCATCGCTTGCCGTGTTAGGGTTAGATTTTGTGCTTACGGCACTGATGTTCGGGAATTAAACAATGCAAAGCAAGAAAAATGAAGTTTGGGTCGGGCTTTTCGTCTTAATTGCCATTGCGGCGATTATCTTCCTGGCACTGAAAGTGGCGGATATCCGCTCTGTCGGCAGCGAAAAAACCTACCGCGTATCTGCCACCTTTGATGATATCGGCGGCCTGCAGGCCCGTTCACCGGTAAAAATCGGCGGTGTGGTGATTGGCCGCGTCAATGACATCCGTCTGGACAAGGACTATAAACCGGAAGTGACGCTGGACATCTACAGCCAGTATGACCAGATTCCGGACACCAGTTCGTTGTCTATCCGTACCTCCGGTCTGCTGGGTGAGCAGTATCTGGCACTCAGTAAAGGGTTTGAGAATACAACAGACCCGGATCTGCCGATGACTGAAATGCTGAAAGACGGCAGCCGTATTCAGGACACCAAACCAGCGATGGTGCTGGAAGATTTAATCGGTCAGTTCCTGTATAAGAGCGGTGACGGCGAAGGGGGGAATACCCCGGAAGCGGCACCGGCTGCACAGCACTGATACGAAAAGTAATGTAAAAGCGGATGTTTTTGCCCGCAGGGGCGGACATCCTGCATAATACTGTTTACCGAAGATACCTTCACGGCGGAAAGTGCCGGTGATTAATCAGGAGTTGATTATGTTTAAGCGTTTACTGATAGCGGCAATGCTGGTGGTGATAGCCCCGTTTGCCGGCGCTGTTGACCAGACAAACCCGTATACACTGATGAATGATGCGGCGGCGAAAACCTTCAGCCGTCTGAAAGCAGACCAGGCGCAAATCCGGCAGAATCCGGACTATCTGCGCACCGTGGTTCAGGAAGAATTACTGCCGTATGTGCAGATCAAATACGCCGGTGCGCTGGTGTTAGGTTCTTACTACAAAGATGCGACACCGGCACAGCGCGACGCCTATTTCAAAGCCTTTGAGGCGTATCTGGCCCAGGCATACGGCCAGGCACTGGCAATGTACACCAACCAGACTTATCAGATTGATCCGGCACAGCCGCTGGGTGATAAAACCATCGTGGCTATCCGTGTGACACTGACCGAGCCGGGCGGGCGTCCGCCAATCCGTCTGGATTTCCAGTGGCGTAAAAATACCAAAACCGGTCACTGGCAGGCGTATGACATGATTGCTGAAGGCGTGAGTATGATTACCACCAAACAAAATGAGTGGGCCTCTATTCTGCGTCAGAAAGGGGTTGATGGTCTGACTGCGGAGCTTGAGCGCAGTGCGAAAACCCCGATTACCCTGGATCAGAAATAATGACGGCTGCGCTGACGTGGGAAAAACAGGGTGAAACCCTCGCCCTGAACGGGGAACTGGATCGCGATACACTGCTGTCGTTCTGGAATGCACGTCAGCAGCAGATGAACGCCGTGCAGACGGTGGATGTTTCCGGTCTCAGTCATGTGGATTCCGCCGGGCTGGCTATGCTGGTCCGTCTGCGGGGAGAGCGTCCGGAAGCACCGTTTGTGTTATCCGGAGTAAGCGCTAATTTGCAGATGCTGATGTCACTCTACAGTGTTGAGTTCGAATTCAGTCAGAACGCGTGAATTAAAAATAATGTAAATAACGGCAGGACAGATACTTATTTGCCGTTATTTTCCGTAAGGTAACTGCCTCCGCCTGTGTCACCACAGCCGGAGGCATTTTTAATGGTTTAAGAGCGGGGCATATTCGATTACGATAGTGCCTATAACACACAATCTGATAACCAATTTGAGAAATTATGGATACGAATGAAATCAAACAGGTGCTGATGGATAAGTTAGCACTTACTGACGCAATTGTGACCGGTGACGGCAGCCATTTTCAGGTGATCGCTGTCGGCGATCTTTTTGACGGCATGAGCCGCGTTAAACAGCAGCAGGCCGTGTATGCGCCGCTGATGGAATATATTGCCGATAACCGTATCCACGCGTTGTCTATCAAAGCCTATACCCCGGCTCAGTGGGAACGGGATCGTAAACTGAGCGGGCTGTAACCGCGGCGGCTGACAATGCAGTGACAAGTCACGCGGCAGCAATTAATGATAATGAGAGTGTCTACAGATGGATAAATTTCGGGTAAAAGGTCCTTCCGTTCTTCAGGGCGAAGTGACTATCTCAGGGGCAAAAAATGCGGCATTGCCTATCCTGTTCGCGGCAATTCTGGCGGAAGAGCCGGTTGAGTTACACAATGTGCCGGAACTGCGGGATATCGACACCTCTGTGAAGCTGTTAACGCGGCTGGGTGCCAAAATTGAGCGCAAAGGAACCACACTGCGTGTGGATGCCTCTGCGATTAATGAATATTGTGCGCCTTATGATCTGGTCAAAACTATGCGCGCGTCCATCTGGGCGCTGGGGCCGCTGGTGGCCCGTTTTGGTCACGGTCAGGTTTCTCTGCCGGGCGGCTGTGCTATCGGCGCCCGTCCGGTTGATTTGCATATCACCGGCTTAGAGCAGTTAGGGGCGAAAATCACCCTCGATGAAGGGTATGTCAAAGCGGAAGTGGATGGTCGTCTGACCGGCAACACTATCGTGATGGATAAAGTCAGCGTGGGTGCCACCATCACTATTATGTGTGCGGCGGCCCTGGCGAAAGGCAAAACCATTATCGAAAACGCGGCCCGTGAACCGGAAATTGAAGATACCGCTGCATTCCTGAATGCACTGGGTGCCAAAATCACCGGTGCAGGGACTGATCACGTGGTGATTGAAGGTGTTGAACGCCTCGGCGGCGGCTCTCACACCGTTGTGCCGGATCGTATTGAAACCGGGACCTTCCTGATCGCTGCAGCGGTTTCACGCGGTAAAATTCTGTGCCGTAACGCCAAGCCGGATACACTGGATGCTGTGCTGGCCAAGCTGCGCGAAGCCGGGGCGGAAATCAAAACCGGTGACGACTGGATAAGCCTGGATATGAAAGGGCAGCGTCCGAAAGCAGTCACCTTCCGTACCGCGCCGCATCCGGGTTTCCCGACAGATATGCAGGCGCAATTCAGCCTGCTGAACCTGGTGGCGGAAGGATCCGGCATGATCACGGAAACCATCTTTGAAAACCGCTTTATGCACATTCCGGAACTGATCCGTATGGGCGCACACGCGGAAATCGAGAGTAATTCGGTGCTGTGTCACGGTGTGGAAAAACTGTCCGGTGCTCAGGTGATGGCGACCGATCTGCGTGCATCTGCAAGCCTGGTACTGGCGGGTTGTATCGCGGAAGGCACCACAATCGTTGATCGTATTTATCATATCGATCGCGGTTATGAGCATATTGAAGAGAAATTACGCGGCCTGGGTGCGGATATCGAACGTATTCATTCAGCAGAGTAATTCCCTGATATAAGTGATAAACAGAAAAGAGCGGATATCCGCTCTTTTTTTGTGCCTTATTCCTGTCCGCCGGGGGAGGGAGTGAACTCTTCGATGGTCACATCGACAGACCGCATCTGGCCATTGCGTAACAGGGTGACCGGCACAACACTGCCCGGGCTCAGTTCCGCCACCTGATCCATCATTTCCAGTGGTGAGGTGCTTGGCTTGTTATTGACGCTGGTGATGATATCCCCGACCTGAATCCCGCCTTTATCTGCCGGGCCGTCACGGGCAACCTGAAAGACCCGCAGACCGGTTATCTGATTGATATCACTGTTGTTAGTCCGGATCGGTGGCAGCTCTTTGGAAGTGATACCAATGTAGCCCCGGATCACACGGCCGTCTTTTATCAGTTTATTCATAATGCGCAGGGCAAGCTCTGCGGGGATCGCCAGCCCGATGCTGTCACTCATCCGTGACGGATCGTTGCTGTCGTAAGACATGGTATTGATGCCGACTAACTCGCCCTCAGTATTGACGAGGGCACCGCCGGAGTTACCGGCCATAATCGAAGCATCAGTCTGGAGAAAATTCTGGCGGCGGGTCGGACTCAGCCCGACACGGCCCATTGCACTGATAATGCCCTGATTGACCGTTTGTCCGACATTAAACGGGTTACCGATTGCCAGCACCACATCACCCACATGGGACTGACGTTTCGGGTTGATCGGGATCACCGGCAGTTTATCGGTGGTATTGATTTTCAGCACCGCGAGGTCAGTCAGATCATCCGCACCAATCAGCATACCTTCATACAGGCGGCCGTAATTGCCGTATTGCAGTGCGATCAGAATCTGATCGGCATTTTTAATCACATGCTGGTTGGTCAGGATGTAGCCCTGATCATTCATGATCACGCCGGAGCCGAGGGAGTTCAGCTCGGGGCCCTGCTGGGAGAGGCTGCCCATACTACTGCTGTAAACGTTGACCACGGCAGGTGCGGCACGGCGTACTGCCTTGTTGTAGCTGACCGGTTCGTCATTATTAAACAGATTCGTAAACCACTGGGTCACAAATTGCGGGCGAATAGACGGGACGCTGGCCAGAAGCAGGGCAGCCACAAGAAGTCCCATAAAAACGGAGCGCAATAATTTAAACCACATAGTCCTTAACCGGTGTTGTGAGTACGGGAAGAAAATACTCCCGGCAGAATAGCATAATCCGGGCGAATTATATGTGGGTAATTGCGGTATTTTATGATGTGGTACAAATAAACAGGTGCGGTATCAGGCGGTTATTTATCACTTCCGGTCATGACGCGCCGGGCCGCCGGCTGCGTCATGTTATACAGGTGTTTAAAACGGTTTATCACCGATCACGGTTGCTCTGTGCATAATGCGGTGAAAATCGCCGTAATCAAAACTGGCGAGATGCTGGGTGCAGCGGTTATCCCAGACGGCCATATCACCGTTCTGCCAGTGCCAGCGGACAAAATATTTCGGCTGTGTGCTGTGTTTAAACAGGAACGTCAGCAATGTATCACTCTCTTCCGGACTTAATTCACAGATACGGCGGGTAAAACCTTCGGTTACAAATAAGCCCTTCTTACCGGTAACCGGATGGGTTCTGACCAGCGGGTGGCGTTTCGGCGGGAAATCACGGCGGGCTTTTTCCAGCGCGTCTTTTGCTTCGCCGGTCTGCGCAAAGCGGCTGTCCGGGAACGAGAGGCTGATATCATGCTCCGCCGTCAGGCCGGATAAAAATGCCTGTAACGGCGGTGATAAATCATCATAAGCACGGGTCAGACTGGCCCACAGGGTATCGCCGCCGAAAGGGGGAACCTGTACGGCGGATAATACACAGCCCATGGCCGGTTTTTCCAGAAATGTCACGTCGGTGTGCCACAATTCGTTATCTTTCAGATCCAGAAGATGGCTGTCGAGCACAATCAGTTCCCGCACGTCTTTATGGGAAGGAAAAACCGGATGGATATGCAGCTCACCCAGCGCGGCGGCAAAGTCCCGCTGGGCTTCCGGCTCAATATACTGCTGACGGAAAAACAGCACCTGATGTTCCAGTAACGCATCCTGTAATGCAGCCAGTGTGGCGGCATCCGGTGTTTTATTCAGGTTAATCCCTCCGACCTGTGCGCCGATAGCGGGTGTTAACTGTTGGATTTCCATATGCATGACCTCTCTGTCAGTTAAGATTCTTTGCCGTACCACGGCACTAATGCCTGCTGCAAATGACGCAATGCCAGTTCGATGGCCAGCGCCACCACGGCAATCACAGCGATGCCGGTGATGACGATGCCGGTGTTAAGAAACTGCGCGGCGGACTGCACCATAAACCCCAGTCCCTGCTGTGCCGCGACCAGCTCTGCCGCCACCAGGGTTGACCAGCCCACGCCGAGGCCAATCCGGATGCCGGTCAGCATCTGCGGCAGTGCTGACGGCAGGATCACATATCTCAGTACCTGAAGCCGGTTTGCCCCCAGAGACTGTACAGCGCGGATCCGGTTTCCCGGCGCAGCCATAATGCCCTGCATTGTTGAAATCAGAACCGGCGCAAGGATCGCCAGCCAGATCAGCAGGATCTTGGTGGTTTCTCCGATCCCGAACCAGATCACGATCAGCGGCAGATAGGCAAGCGGGGGAACCGGGCGGTACAGTTCAACCACCGGATCCAGTATGCCGCGTATCCGGGAACTCAGTCCCATCAGTACGCCCAGCGGGATCCCAGTGATAACCGCCAGAAGCAGCGCTTTGAGCATGCGGTCAAGACTGGCTGCCAGGTGCTGCCACAGCGTGGCATTCATATAACCGGATTCGGATAACGCCAGAAACTGGTGTCCTATCTGAGCCGGGGCGGGTAAATAGAGGGGATTAACCCACTGAAATGCGGTGATCAGCCACCAGCCGGCAATCAGCACGGATAAACTCACGATACTGAGAAATACACGGCTGTAGCGGGTCTGTTTATTTATATCTGCCATTGATGTCACTCCGTACCGGTGAATTAACCGCGCTGGTATGCCATTATTTTGTCTGACAGTGTGTCGCGGTGATGAATAAAGGCCGGGTCTGATTTAATTTGCCGGATCGGCCGGCCCTCTGACCATTGTTTATAAAACGGGGGTTCTTCGTCCGATATTATCCGTCCGGGAGACGGCGCCATTAATATCAGCTTCGTCGCCATTAACAGCGCCTCTTCAATATCGTGAGTGATAATAAAAAAGGCACTCTGCTGTTTTTGCCACAAGGTCAGAATTAAGGTTTGCATCTGCTCCCGGTTGGCGGCATCGAGTGCGCCGAAGGGTTCGTCCATCAGAATAAAATCAGACTTTACAGCCAGTGCCCGGGCAATGCCGACCCGCTGCCGCATTCCGCCGGACAGTGACCAGATATTATCGGTAATGGCATGCAGTAATCCGACTTTTTGCAGATTCTCTTCGACCACTGCTTTTTCTTCCTGTTTACCGAGTTTTTTAATTTTCAGTCCCAGTGCGACATTTTCATAGACATTCAGCCAGGGCATCAGGGCGTCATTCTGAAATACCACGGCTCTGTCAGAGGCGGGATGCCGGATTTCGTTTCCGTCCCGTGTTATTTTTCCGCCGGAGGGCGGCAGAAAACCGGCGACAATATTCAGCAACGATGTTTTTCCGCAGCCGGACGCACCGAGGATCACGGTAATACCGTTATCCGGAATGGTTAAATCAATACCGGATAAGGTTGTCTGCGGCTGACCGTGATATATCAGATCAATATTCTCCAGTACGATATCCGCCATGGTTATTTCCCCGCTGCCGTGGTGACAGCGTCCGTATTGATATTGCCGGCATAGGAATCTTTAACCGAATCAATACTGCCCTGCTGCTGTAAAAACAGTGCGGTATTGCGGATATCATCCGCCAGGGTGGTCGTCAGGATCTGTTTTTGCTCTTTCAGCGCGGGATAATCACTACCCGCCATTACACCCGCCACATCCTCCGGACGGGCACCGGTCAGTTGAGCAATTTTGTCTGTGATGTCAGGAAAGTCCGCAATAGTACTTTTATTCCGCTGATACCACTGAACCTCAATGTCAGTAACGGCGGCAAACTGCGTCAGCACATCAGGATGCTGTGCGGCAAAGTTGCTGTCCGCGACCCACAGGTCATAGGTTGGTTTACCCCATGCCCGTACGTCGCGACCGGAAATCAGGATTTGCCCGTTGGCTTTCAGCTGACTTAAGGCCGGTTCCCAGACATACGCCGCGTCAATATCGCCTCTCTCCCATGCCGCGACAATGTCAGCAGGGCGCAGATTGACCAGCTGTACGGATTTTTCATCAATATTCAGGTTCTCCAGTGTCGCAAGCAGGCTGTAATGGGCAGTGGAGGTAAAGGGTACGGCAATTTTTTTACCGGCCAGTCCGCCGGACGGATCACGGTCATTGCGGATAATCAGTGCTTCGGCGGTGTCCGGGATGCCGGAAATATAAAAAACCTCCACCGGCAGTCCGCGGCTGGCGGCAACAGTAAACGGTGCGGATCCCATATTGGCAATATCCGCTTCACCGGCAGCCAGGGCGGTCAGCACATCCGCACCGCTGTCGAATTTCTTCCAGATGAGCGGTTTACCGGTGGCGGCTTCGTAGGCATGGTTTGCCTGCGCGATTTTACCGGGGTCGATAATCGCCTGATAAGCGATCACCACCGGTTTTTCCGTTGTTGCCGGAGGTGCCGGTGCTTTCTGGCTGTAAATAAACCCGCTGATAATGACCAGTGCTGCCAGCAAAGAGATAACCACCTTTACTTTATTTTTTCTCTGAGGCTGATATAACGACATTGTTCTCTTCCGTTGCGAAGTCACGAATAGTTATCTATTTAGTGTTATGGAATATATTCCGGGAAAGAATTACTTCTTATATTGAAATTCCTTTTTGTTATACATGAAGAATATTCCCGGCAGAGATCCTTATTTCATTAAAATGAAGGGTGGGTTCGTTATTTTTTTATACGTAATTCATTGTTTATCTGTGTGTAACCCGGAGAGATACGGTTGGTAAATAATCATCATGATATATCAGATTATTTTGTTATGAGTTATGGCTTTATTTTCTTATTCTCAATAGGCCGTAATGCGATAACCTGGAAAATAACGGAATAATAATCACAATGAGCAATGCGGGAGTAACGGGATTATGGCAGCACAGATACCGCCGGAGCAGGTATTTCCGGTTTCTGCGGAGCAGCTTGCGGCTTTGCAGACAGCAACAGCAGGTTTTACCTCTCAGCAACTGGCCTGGTTATCCGGTTATTTGTGGGGACGGGGAAATACGTCTGTACCGGCAGATATTTCTCCGGCATTAAATACAACAGACCGTGAGATTATTACGCTTATTTCTGCCTCGCAAACCGGTAATGCACGTCGCGTGTGTGAAGAATTAAAAACGCGTTTTCTCAGTGAGAAATTCGCGGTTAATTTAGTGAATGCCGGAGACTATAAATATAAGCAACTCGCCAAGGAGAAGATTGTCATTATTGTGACATCTACTCAGGGGGACGGTGAACCACCGGAAGAAGCGGTGGCATTTTATAAATATCTGCATTCATCAAAAAGGCCGGATCTCAGCGGAACTGCTTATGCTGTTTTCTCGCTGGGGGATTCGTCATACGAAAAATTCTGTCAGGCAGGAATCGATTTTGATACTCAGCTGACAAAGGCCGGTGCAACCGCACTTGTGCCGAGAACAGATGCGGATGTGGATTATCAGGCAGCGGCAGCGGCGTGGACTGAATCACTGACACAGGTGCTGAAAGCGCGGGGCAGTGCGGCGGGAAGTTCGCTGCAGACTGTCGCTCAGGCGGTTAGTGTCACTGAAAACCGTTACAGCAAAGAGGCACCGCTGACGGTATCTCTCTCCGTTAATCAGAAAATTACCGGTCGTAATTCACTGAAAGATGTGCGGCATATTGAAATTTCTGCGGGGGATTCCGGTCTGCATTATCAGCCCGGTGATGCGCTCGGGGTCTGGTTTGAGAATAACCCGGTACTGGCGGATGAGATTATCAGCCTGCTGCATGCGGATGCGGCAACGGCGATCACGGTATCCGGCAATACCTGCAGCCTGCGCGAGGCATTGATCCGGCATCTGGAGCTTACACAGAATAACGGGGTGACGGTCAGCAAATACGCTCAGTTATCACAGCATGACGTGTTATCCGCTCTGATCAGTGATAAGCAGGCTGCGCTGCATTACGCGCAGACTACGCCTGTCGCGGAAATGCTGCGTCAGGCACCTTCCCGGCCTTCTGCACAGGCTTTTGCCGATATTCTCCGGCCACTGACTCCAAGGCTTTATTCAATTTCATCCTCACAGGCAGAGGCGGACGATGAAATTCATCTGACGGTCGGTGTGGTGCGTTATGACACGAATGGCCGGGCGCGGACCGGCGGGGCTTCCGAGTTTCTCGCCGACCAGATACAGGAGGGCGGGGAGGTGCGGGTTTTCATTGAATCTAATGATAATTTCCGCCTGCCTGCCGACCCGGATGTGCCGGTCATTATGATCGGCGCGGGTACCGGTATTGCGCCGTTCCGCGCCTTTATGCAGCAGCGGGAAAATGACGGTGCCTCTGGTAAAAACTGGCTTTTCTACGGCAATCAGCATTTTACCGAGGATTTTCTGTATCAGACCGAATGGCAGCGTTATGTCCGTGACGGCGTGCTGACCCATATCTCGCTGGCCTGGTCGCGGGATAAACCGGCGAAAACCTATGTCCAGGACAAACTGCGCGAGCAGGGAGCGGACGTGTGGCGCTGGATTGAGGACGGCGCACATATTTACGTCTGCGGTAATGCAGGCCTGATGGCCCGTGATACCGAGGACGCATTACTGGCGATCATCAGCCGGTACGGTAACCGGGATCATGAATCAGCCGATGAGTTTTTAAGTGAGCTGCGCACAGCGCGCCGGTATCAGAGGGATGTCTATTAATGAGCGATAAACACAACGGGCCTTTAATCGTGGAAGGCAAACTGAGCGACAGCGAAAGAATGAAGCGCGACAGCAACTATCTGCGCGGCACCATCAAAGAGGATCTGAGCAACGGGCTGACCGGCGGATTTGAGGGGGATAACTTCCTGCTGATCCGCTTTCACGGCATGTATCAGCAGGATGACCGCGATATCCGGACGGAACGCACAGAACAGAAACTGGAGCCGCGCCACGCCATGATGCTGCGCTGCCGATTGCCGGGAGGGGTGATCACCCCGGAACAGTGGCTGAAAATAGACAAGTTCGCCGCAGAGCAGACGCTGTACGGCAGTATCCGGATCACCAACCGGCAGACGTTTCAGTTCCACGGTATTCTGAAAGGGGATGTTAAACCGGCGCATCAGATGCTGCATGAGGCGGGGCTGGATTCACTGGCGACCGCCAATGATGTGAACCGCAATGTACTCTGCACCTCAAATCCGGTTCAGTCCGGCCTGCACCGGGAAGCGTATGAATGGGCGAAAAAAATCTCCGAACATCTGCTGCCGCGTACCCGCGCTTATGCTGAAATCTGGCTGGATAAAGAAAAAGTGGCGGCAACCGATGAGGAACCGATCTTAGGTGAAACCTATCTGCCGCGTAAGTTTAAAACCTCGGTGGTGATCCCGCCGCTGAATGATGTTGATTTACACGCTAATGATATGAACTTTGTGGCGATTGAGGAAAACGGCAAACTGATGGGTTTTAATGTGCTGGTGGGTGGCGGTCTGGCAATGACCCACGGAGATACCGCGACGTTTCCCCGTCTCGCCAGTGAATTCGGTTTTATCCCGCTGAAAGACACACTGGCGGTGGCGGAGGCGATAGTCACTACCCAGCGCGACTGGGGAAACCGGACGGAGCGCAAAAATGCCAAAACCAAATACACGCTGGAGCGGGTGGGGGTTGACACATTTAAACAGGAAACCGAACGGCGTGCCGGTATCACGTTTGCCCCGATCCGCCCGTATGAATTCACCCTGCGCGGTGACCAGATCGGCTGGTTAAAAGGGATTGATGATCACTGGCATCTGACGCTGTTTGTTGAAAACGGGCGTCTGATCGATTTACCGGGTAAGCCGTTAAAAACCGGTGTGGCGGAAATCGCCAGAATCCACTGCGGGGATTTCCGGTTAACCGCCAATCAGAACCTGATTATCGCCGGTATTCCGGAGGCGGAAAAATCCCGCATTGAATCCATTGCACGGGCACACGGCCTTATCAGCGATAATGTCACGCCGCTGCGGGAAAATTCCATGGCCTGTGTGTCATTCCCGACCTGTCCGCTGGCAATGGCGGAAGCGGAGCGCTTTCTGCCTGAGTTTGTCACAGAGGTTGAGAAAATTATGTCTTCACACGGTGTGGGGAATGAAGAGATTGTTCTGCGGGTCACCGGCTGCCCGAACGGCTGCGGAAGGGCCATGTTGTCAGAGGTGGGATTGGTCGGTAAAGCGCCGGATCGCTATAACCTGCATCTCGGTGGTAACCGCACCGGCACCCGTATTCCGCGCATGTACCGCGAAAATATCAGCTCAGCAGCTATTTTATCGGTGCTTGATGAGCTTATCGGTCGCTGGTCACAGGCGCGGACGGACGGGGAGGATTTCGGTGATTATCTGATCCGCGCCGGGGTGGTGAAACCGGTTCTGAATTCCGCCGTGGATTTTTATGAGGCCGGCGCCGCCTGAAATAAAAAACCGCGCCGTGTTACGCGGCGCGGTTTCAGTACTCACTGCAAAAATGTATCAGCGACCGGCATTATTCAGCAGCAGATAGATATTGTCGTCGCCGCGTAAAATATTCAGTGCCAGCACGCTTGGCTTGCCGTCGATAATTTTGCGCAGTTCAACAATGGTCATCACACGCTGATTGTTGACGCCGATAATCAGGTCACCCGGCTGAAGGCCGGACATGGCCGCCGGAGAATCTTTCTGTACCGCGTCAATATTAACGCCTTTATTACCCTCTTTATTGCTGCCGTTACTCAGGGTTGCGCCCTGCAGCAGAGTGGTCAGGTTTTCCGCTTTGGTGGTCTGGCCTTCGCTGTCATCCAGTATCACGGTGACTTCCTGCGGTTTGCCTTTGCGCAGCAGACCAATTTTCACTTCTTTGCCCGGCGCGGTGGTGCCGATTTTGGCTCTCAGTTCCGCAAAGCTGCTGACACGTTTGCCGTCAACGGAGACCAGCACGTCACCGGATTTAATCCCCGCTTTGGCGGCGGCAGATTTCGGGATCACTTCACTGACAAACGCTCCGCGCTGGGCTTCCACATTCATTGCCTTGGCGATATCGGCGTTCATTTCAGTCCCGCGGATGCCGAGGGAGCCGCGTTTGACTTCACCGGTGGCAATCAGCTGGGAGGTCAGGTCTTTGGCCATGTTACTCGGGATAGCAAAGCCGATCCCGATATTACCGCCGCCCGGTGCCAAAATCGCGGTGTTGATACCGATCAGTTCACCGTTGAGATTTACCAGCGCACCACCAGAGTTACCCCGGTTGATGGAGGCGTCGGTCTGGATAAAGTTTTCCAGCCCTTCCACATTCAGGCCGCTGCGGCCTAATGCTGAGATAATCCCGGAGGTTGCGGTCTGACCCAGACCAAACGGGTTACCGACAGCAACGGTGAAATCACCGACGCGCAGTTTATCGGAATCCGCCAGGGTGATGGCGGTCAGGTTCGGGGCATTTTTCACCTGTAACAGGGCAATGTCGGTCTGCGGATCACGACCGATTAAGGTCGCGTCATATTTGCGGCCGTCATTGAGCTGGATCTGAATTTTATCTGCATTCTGGATAACGTGGTTGTTGGTCAGAATATAGCCTTTCTGTGCATCAATAATGACGCCGGAACCCTGTCCCTGGAAGGGACGGACACTTTCCTGCTGTGACGGCATATTCGGACCGAAGAAGAATTTAAACTCTTCCGGCACCTGCTGACGGGCAACGGCTGTCCCGGAGACTTCTACGCTGACCACCGCAGGCAGTACTTTTTCCAGCATCGGTGCCAGGCTCGGCAGCGATTCGCCGGTGGCCATTTTGGCCGGTAACGCTGCATTGGATACCGCAGGCAGTGCCGCGAGGGATAACCCGAGGCTGATGGCAACAGCACTGAGCAGGTTTTTTTTCTTTTTATTCATCATTCGTTTTGTGTCTCATCAATTAATAAGCTGAATCTGCAGGCATGAGAAGCCGCAGCATACGCAGATACTCCTATGACTCTATGTGTGTGTAAAAGTTCCGCATTCAACGGAAATAAAATAACCTTTACAAGGCTTTACGTGAACTGAAGATTAGTGCGGGGAATGGTTCGGGAGGCTGCATTAAGCGGCTGAATTCAGGCGGAAAAAAACCGCAGTCGCCTGCGGTTTTAATGATTAGCTTTCTTTGTTTTCGACGGGACGGAACAGGCCGGATGAGCCGTCTGAATAATCCCGCGGCGGCATTTTTACCGGCGCCTGATCATTATCGGCCTCAGCTTCCGTCAGGCGGTAGCTGAACGGATTATCCTGTGCGGACAGTTCCGGCATCAGTTCTGATGAACTTTTCGCCATGTGCTGATATAACTGGCGGTAATCTTTCGCCATGTTATCCAGCAGTTCTGCACTGCGGGCAAAGTGGCTGACCAGCTCTTTGCGGTACTCTTCCAGCTCGGCCTTGTTCTTTTCCAGGTCCCGTTTCATGGCTTCCTGCTCTCTGAACTTAGAACTGCCCAGACGAACGGCCAGCGCACCAATGATTAAACCAACTGCTAATCCGATGAGTGCATATACCCAAATCATGGCTACTCCTTTAAGTGCATCATGCGCGTTAGAATCTGTTGTCACTATAACCGGATTTGCTGTCCGGGGGGAATAGTGAAGGTAAGGCTTTCCGGCATTATCCCGGATTTCCGGGTATAATACCCGCCGCTACATCATAAAAATCTCAATAAAAACCTCTGATAATATTAAGGGATTACTGTTTATGAGCACAACACCGCGTGAGTTGTATCAGCAGGCACTGAACGGCAGCGGATTTGCGCCGGACGAGGTGCAGCGGCGTACCGTTGAACGGCTGACAGAGATGCATCAGGCGCTCCTGATGCGCACACCGAGTTCCCCCGGGCCGGAAAAAGGGCTGCGCGGCACCCTGAGCCGCTGGCTGAAAAAAGCGCCTGAACCGGTGAGTTGTCCGCCGGTACAGGGCATTTATATGTGGGGCGGGGTCGGGCGCGGCAAAACCTGGCTGATGGATCTGTTTTATGACAGCCTGCCCGGGCCGCGCAAGCTGCGGCGGCATTTCCACCGTTTTATGCTGCGGGTGCATGAGGCGCTGACGGCGCTTCAGGGACATGAAAATCCGCTGGAAAGTATCGCCGACGGTTTTGCACAGGAAACGGATGTTCTCTGTTTCGATGAATTTTTTGTCTCCGATATCACCGATGCCATGATCCTCGGCACTCTTCTGGAAGCGCTGTTTCAGCGCGGTATCGCGCTGGTGGCGACCTCCAATATCCCGCCGGATGACCTGTACCGTAACGGATTACAGCGCGCCCGGTTTCTGCCGGCCATTGAACAGATCAAAAAATATTGTGATGTGCTGAATGTGGATGCGGGAATTGATTACCGCCTGCGTACCCTGACACAGGCGCATCTGTGGCTGACCCCTGTGGATACGGAAACGTCAGCGGCAATGGACAGCATATTCTCCCGGCTGACCGGTGGGCAGAAAGCCGGACAGGCGGCACTGACCATCAATCACCGTCAGCTGCCGGTGGTGCGGGAAACGGACGGCGTGCTGGCGGTGACCTTCCGGACGCTGTGCGAGGATGCGCGCAGCCAGCTCGACTATATTGCGCTGTCGAAAATCTATCACACCGTACTTTTATATGATGTTCCGGTGCTGACAACGGAAAATGAGAATGCCGCACGGCGTTTTCTGGCGCTGGTGGATGAGTTTTATGAGCGGAAAGTAAAACTGGTTATTCAGGCGCAGAACGCGATGGATTCTCTCTATCAGGGGCAATTATTGTCCTTTGAGTTCGCCAGATGCCTCTCCCGGTTACAGGAAATGCAAAGTGAAGAGTACCTGAAACTGCCGCATCTGATATAATGCGCCCCCCGAAAAGGGTTTCGGGGAAATTTTTTTAATTTGGGGTCGATTTTTTGCAGGGACTTCTCTATAATCTTGCGACCCCACGTTACAGCGGTTTTCTTTATTTCCCAAAGAAGACTGCAACTAGCGCCAGATGATTCTGCTCGAAGGGGTAGGTTTACTGGACAAGCGTCGTGTGAGCCTCAGTTTCTGAACATTGGTTCACCAACATGTAACTTATTTATTGGGTAAGCTTTAATGAAAACTTTTACAGCTAAACCAGAAAGCGTACAACGCGACTGGTTCGTTGTTGATGCAACCGGCAAAACGTTAGGCCGTCTTGCAACTGAATTAGCCCGCCGCCTGCGCGGTAAGCACAAAGCGGAATATACTCCTCACGTTGACACCGGTGATTACATCATCGTTCTGAACGCAGAAAAAGTTGCTGTAACCGGCAACAAGCGTACAGACAAAGTGTACTATCGCCACACTGGCTACGTTGGTGGTATTAAGCAAGCGACCTTCGAAGAGATGATCGCACGCCATCCTGAGCGCGTTATTGAAATCGCTGTGAAAGGCATGTTGCCGAAAGGCCCTCTGGGTCGTGCAATGTACCGTAAACTGAAAGTTTACGCAGGTAACGAGCACAATCACGCGGCACAGCAACCGCAAGTTCTGGACATTTAATCGGGATTATAGGCAATGGCTGAAAATCAATACTACGGCACTGGTCGCCGCAAAAGTTCATCCGCTCGTGTCTTTATTAAGCCGGGTAGTGGTAACATCGTCATCAACCAACGCAGCCTCGAAAACTATTTCGGCCGCGAAACAGCACGCATGGTCGTTCGCCAGCCGCTGGAACTGGTTGAAATGTTAGAAAAACTGGACCTGTACATCACTGTTAAAGGTGGTGGTATCTCTGGTCAGGCAGGCGCAATCCGTCACGGTATCACCCGTGCTCTGATGGCGTACGACGAATCTCTGCGTTCTGAGCTGCGTAAAGCCGGCTTCGTAACGCGTGATGCACGTGAAGTTGAACGTAAAAAAGTGGGTCTGCGCAAAGCACGTCGCCGTCCACAGTTCTCCAAACGTTAATCACTGGTTTCGTTGGAATACAAAAAACCCGCCACCGGCGGGTTTTTTTATAACCGTACAACTGCCGCAAATTATCCCGTCATAACCTGTAGTTTCATGTTTATTTCATGAATCTGTCGCTGTTAACCCCCATTTCTGGTGTTTTTGAATGATTTTTTGCCCGGAGTCACCCTAAGTTGGGCAAAATCTGGTAAACTGGCACAAACATTTTCTCGCCCCTGAACACACTGCCGCGCGCCCGGATTGGCTCGCTGTGGTTTTCTTTCCCGGATTCAGTGAGAGATTACAGGTAGGAATGGCGTAGTGCGCTGTTCATTCCTTTATTTTGATAAACTTGGAGGTTTTCATGGCTGTCGCTGCCAACAAACGTTCGGTAATGACTCTGTTCTCCGGCCCGACCGATATTTTCAGCCACCAGGTACGGATTGTACTGGCGGAAAAAGGGGTAAGTTTTGAAATTGAGCATGTCGAAGCAGGCAATCTGCCACAAGACCTGATCGATCTGAACCCATACCAGACGGTACCGACACTCGTGGATCGCGAGCTGACCTTATATGATTCACGTATTATCATGGAATACCTTGATGAGCGTTTCCCGCATCCGCCACTGATGCCTGTTTACCCGGTGATGCGTGCGCAGAGCCGTGTGATGATGCACCGCATCGAGCAGGACTGGTACTCGCTGATGAATAAAATTGAAAAGGGCTCTGCCCAGGAAGCGAACCAGGCCCGCAAACAGTTAACGGAAGAGCTGGTTGCCGTTTCGCCGGTATTCAAAGAATATCCGTATTTTATGAATGAAGAATTCAGCCTGGTGGACTGCTATCTGTCCCCGCTGTTATGGCGTCTGCCGGTACTGGGTATCGACCTGTCCGCACGTCCGTCTTCGGATACCAAACATCTGCAGTTCTACATGCAGCGCGTGTTTGAGCGTGACTCTTTCCTGGCTTCCCTGACGGAAGCTGAGCGTGAGATGCGTTTACAGTCACGGGGTTAATCACTGATGGATATTCAGGAATTAACACCGCGCCGCCCTTATCTGTTGCGGGCACACTATGAGTGGTTACTGGATAATGAGCTGACACCCCATCTGGTGGTGGATGTGAACACCCCCGGTGTCAATGTGCCGATGGAGTATGCTCAGGATGGACAGATTGTCCTGAATATTGCACCGCGTGCTGTGGGCAATCTGGAAATGACCAACGAGTGGGTCGGTTTTAATGCCCGTTTCGGCGGCGTTCCGCGTCAGGTGGATGTGCCGATGGCCGCCATTATTGCGGTCTACGCCCGTGAAAACGGTGCGGGTATGATGTTTGAGCCGGAAGTGGCTTATGAGGCTGCGGAAGACGAAGACATTCTGACCCCGGCGGTGGATAACATCACCCTGATCCACGACGAACCGGCAAAACCGGCGGAAGAAAGCACTGACGGGGATGACCCGGAGCCGCCGAAACCACCGCGTGGCCGTCCGAACTTACGTGTCGTGAAGTAACAACCGATAAATAAAAAAGACCGCTTTCGCGGTCTTTTTTATTGAAATTCTGCGGAGGCTACCGGAGTATCGGGCAGGTAAATGTTTTTGCTTCTTTGTCTGCAATAAACGTCTCAATGCAGGCTATTTTTGTGCGAAGGTGTTGTTTTTCATCTGCGGATAACTGATTAATCTGATTATCCACGGTTTCAGCCGAGCGGTAATAGAGAAGTGTATCCGGTACAACCACGGTATTAAACTCAGTTAAGGCATTGTTCCGGGTTTTTACGTCTTTAAGCATTAATAACCGGGCATCAGCATAGTGCACGATAGTGTCAGGTGAAGGATAACGCAGCATCTTTTCACCATACATTTTTCCGGCAGCTGACCAGTTTTTTTTTGCCATTGCGTTGACAGCCGGCGTATTAAATTGCGAAAGCACGGCATCATCAGGTGATATCGCAGCATTTTTCAGGCCATCAAGAACCAGGCCGGGTTGCCGGGCATCAGCCGTATTTTTCAAAACAAGCGTATCAATACCGGCACTGGCAGGTGCAATAAAAAGACTATTAACGAGTAACAGTAACACGACCGACAGTTTTTCCATCTCCGCTCCTGCAACGAATAAGATATTCGTATAATTCTGTCCATTTGGTAGGGTCAACAGTAATACAGCCTAAAGTACCTCTTCCGGGATGTAAATACCGGTCATTATTACCCGGGACTGCATTTCCTGTTCCCAAATAAAACCAATTTTTGGCAAACGGTGATTGTACGGTATATCCCAAACCGCCATCATGCGGGAAATCAGGTATTTGAATATTGTGAATACCCACGGGGATTGGGTTGATATCATCGGTGAAGGCATGTATTTTCCCGTAAGGATATTCCAGTATTTCATTTGAAACAGAAAAACTGAGTGACGCGGCTGATCGGTAATTCGGACTGACCCGTGATAAATATCCCTCTTTAACAGAAAAGTTTTTCCCTTTTTCAACACCTTCTAACGCTGTAAAATAGTCGCGACCATTCTTATTACTGGTCACATCAACTTTTAATGTACCGGGGAGTGCAATAATATTTTGTGCGGGTTCTCTTTTGACATTAAGCCAGCCATCTGCACCGCCTGTAATATAGCGTAAATCTGCCATTGGATATTTCCTTATGATCCGAAATTCAGATAATACTAACAGCCGGTAATTAAAAATAAATGAGTAGTAATAATTAGACAATAAAACGGTGCCGTCAAATCTGAAACACAAAACCGGATTTCAGGGGACAGACAATAACGGGAAGGGAAATTTTCAGCCTTCCCGTTACCGGGTTTTATAGAAGTGTGGATCCGTTTTTATACATGCAGATAATCCAGAATACTTTCTGCCGCCCGGCGGCCTTCGGCAATAGCGGTAACCACCAGATCCGAACCGCGTACCACATCCCCCCCGGCGAAAATGCCGCTGACAGAGGTTTCAAACGGATAGGTTGCCTGTGCCGGGGCGCTGATCCGCCCCTGCTGATCCCGTGTGACACTGAGAGCATCCAGCCACGGCATCGCGTGCGGCCGGAAACCGAACGCGATAATGACCGCATCGGCATCAATAACAAAAGCGGAATTATCATCCGTTTCAATCTGACGGCGGCCGCTGCTGTCCGCATCACCCAACCGGGTGGTTAATACACGGACACCACAAGCGTTACCCGTTGCATCGGTTTCAATAGCCGATGGCTGACAGTTAAAACGGAAAGTAACCCCTTCTTCTTTGGCATTTTTCACCTCACGGCGCGAACCCGGCATATTCTCCTCGTCGCGGCGGTATACACAGGTCACTTCCGCCGCCCCCTGACGGATGGCGGTCCGCAGACAATCCATTGCGGTATCTCCGCCGCCGAGGACCACGACGCGTTTATTTTTCAGGTCAATAAACGGGGCAGAATCCTCATCCGGCAGTCCCATCACCTGGCGGGTATTGCCAATCAGATACGGCAGGGCGCTGTATACCCCGGCGGCATCTTCATTTTTGAGCCCGCCGCTCATCGGCTGATAGGTGCCCGCGCCAATAAAGACGGCATCATAATTCTGCTGTAATTCACTGAGCGTGATCTCTTTTCCGATCTCGGTATTCAGCTGAAATTCCACACCCATCTCTGTGAACAGTTCACGGCGGCGCTGCATAATGGATTTTTCCAGCTTAAACGACGGAATACCAAAGGTGAGAAGTCCGCCGATTTCCGGGTGCTTATCAAACACCACCGGGGTGACGCCGTTGCGGATCAGGACATCGGCACAGGCCAGACCGGCAGGACCGGCACCGATCACGGCAACTTTTTTTCCTGTCGGGCGGACAGCAGAGAGATCCGGTCTCCAGCCCATCTCAAAGGCTTTATCGGTAATGTAACGTTCAATATTGCCGATAGTGACCGCACCGAACTCGTCATGCAGGGTGCAGGCACCCTCACATAGCCGGTCCTGCGGGCACACCCGGCCGCACACTTCCGGCAGACTGTTGGTCTGGTGTGACAACTCAGCGGCCTCAATAATCCGGCCTTCCTCCGCCAGCCGCAGCCAGTTGGGGATATAGTTATGTACCGGGCATTTCCATTCACAGTACGGATTACCGCAGCCGAGGCAGCGGGTTGCCTGCGCTTTCACCTGCGGCGGCGAAAAAGGCTCATAAATCTCGATAAATTTGGTTTTACGGAGTGCCAGCGGCAGCTTTTGCGGATCTGTACGCTGTAATTCAATAAACTGATAAACATTGCGGCTCATCTTGATTCCCCTTACTGTGCCCGGACCCGTAATTCACTGTCTGACCGGTTGTTTATCCCGGCAAGTGCATGAATATCCGCAGATTTCGGCTTGACGAGGATAAACCGCCCGGCCTGTTCTGTCCATTCTCTGAGAAGTGCATCTGCTCTGGCGGAGCCGGTCAGGCGGCGGTGGTCTTCCAGCATGCCGCGCAGGTGTTCCTGCAGAACCGGCAGCCCGCTGATATCGCGGGTTTCCGCCATTTCCGGATTAACACGCCCGGCGGCGGTGCCGTCTTCATCATAGAGATATGCGAATCCGCCGGTCATCCCGGCAGCGAAGTTAATCCCGGTTTTGCCGAGCACACAGACAATCCCGCCGGTCATATATTCACAGCCGTTATCACCGACACTCTCGACCACCGCGAGAGCGCCGGAGTTACGGACAGCAAAGCGCTCTCCGGCACGGCCTGCGGCATAGAGTTTGCCGCCGGTGGCACCATACAGACAGGTATTACCGGCAATCGTGGTGTCATGAGCGGCAAAGGCGGAGCCCAGGTGAGGATGCAGAACAATCTGCCCGCCCGCCATGCCTTTACCAACGTAGTCGTTGGCATCACCCGTGAGCGTCAGTTCAATCCCGGCGGCATTCCAGACGCCGAAACTCTGCCCGGCAGTGCCGGTAAAATACAGTTTCAGTGGTGAGGCGGCGATCCCGCTGTTGCCGTACAATTCCGCCACAAAGCCGGAGAGGGCAGCCCCCACCGAGCGGTCGGTATTGCGGATATCGTAATAAAAAGCGCGGGATTGCTGTGTTTGCACGCAGGTACGGGTATCTTCCAGGATGCGGCGGTTCAGTTCACCCTTATCAAACGGCGGATTGGTTTGTGAACAGAACAGAGCAGCACCCTCATGCGGCACCGGGGAGACCAGCAGATCAGACAGATTCAGTTTTTGCTGGCGGGCGGTGGTGCCTTCAATCCGAACCAGCAAATCTGTGCGGCCGATAAGATCAGTCAGTTTTCTTACACCCAGTTGCGCCATCAGCTCACGGGTTTCCTGCGCAATAAAGCGGAAATAGTTCATTACCCGCTCCGGCAGGCCGTGATAGTGATCGCGGCGCAGCGTTTCATCCTGGGTTGCCACGCCGGTGGCGCAGTTATTCAGGTGGCAGATGCGCAGATATTTGCAGCCGAGCGCGACCATCGGTCCGGTGCCGAAACCGAAGCTTTCCGCGCCGAGAATGGCGGCTTTGATGATATCCAGCCCGGTTTTCAGCCCGCCGTCTGTCTGTAAGCGGATTTTATGACGCAGACCGTTGCTCACCAGTGCCTGCTGGGCTTCCGCCAGCCCCAGCTCCCACGGCGTACCCGCGTATTTGACAGAGGTGAGCGGGCTGGCGCCGGTGCCGCCGTCATACCCCGAAATGGTGATAAAATCGGCATAGGCTTTCGCCACACCGGTGGCAATGGTGCCGACACCCGGTTCAGAAACCAGTTTGACGGAAATCAGTGCGTCCGGGTTGACCTGTTTGAGATCGAAAATCAGCTGAGCCAGATCTTCTATCGAGTAAATATCATGATGCGGCGGCGGAGAAATCAGGGTAACGCCGGGCACCGAATAGCGCAGCGAGGCGATATACGGCGTGACTTTATCACCGGGAAGCTGACCGCCTTCACCGGGTTTCGCGCCTTGTGCCACTTTGATCTGGATAACCCGCGCACTGCGCAGATACCCCGGTGTCACACCAAAGCGACCGGAGGCCACCTGTTTGATTTTAGAGTTTTTTTCCGTACCGAAGCGCGCCGGATCTTCGCCGCCTTCGCCGGAATTGGAACTGCCGCCGAGCCGGTTCATGGCGACAGCCAGTGCTTCATGGGCTTCCGGGCTGAGGGCACCGATAGACATGGCGGCGGTATCAAAGCGGGAAAACAGGGATTCAGCCGATTCGGTTTCATCAATACTGATAGGTTGTGTGTCGGTGCGCAGCGCCAGCAAATCGCGCAGCATAGCCGCCGGACGGCCGTTTACCAGGGCAGCGTAGTGCTGGTAATCCGCATAATGTCCGCTGTGAACCGCTTTTTGTAATGTTGCGATCACATCCGGGTTATAGGCGTGATATTCACTGTTATGAATGTATTTCAGCAGACCGCCCGCATCGAGCGGTTTGCGCGGCAGCCAGGCGAGACGGGACAGGTTATGCAGATCCTGCTGGAAATCACTGAAATCCGCACCGCCGATCCGGTTCGGCACACCCCGGAAACAGAGTTCCGCCACAGAATCACTCAGGCCGACCGCTTCAAACAGTTTGGCGCAGCGGTATGAGGAGACAGCAGAGATCCCCATTTTGGACATGATTTTATACAGTCCCTTGTTGATGCCGTTGCGGTAGTTGAGTAACACCTGCGCCGGTGAGTGCGTGAGGACGTTATCGCTGCACAGTTTCAGCAGGGATTCACAGGCAAGATAAGGGTAAATGGCGGTAGCGCCGAACCCGAGCAGGACGGCAAAATGGTGCGGGTCACGGGCACCGGCGGTTTCGGCAATAATGTTGGCATCACAGCGCAGGCTCCGGCTGACAAGGCGCTGCTGTACCGCACCGACAGCCATCGGTGCCGGGATAGGCAGGGTATCCGGGGAAGTCTGCCGGTCACTCAGCACCACCAGGACGGCACCGGCGCGGACAGCGGCTTCCGCATTATCACACAGGGTGCGGATTGCCTGCTCCAGTGTGGTTTCCTGCGGATCAAAGCAGAGTGACAGATGTTCCGCGCGGTAATAATCCGGATCGCGGCTCAGCAATTGTTCAAAGTCCGTGTGCATCAGTACCGGCGAGGCCATACTCAGCCGGTGTGCCTGGCCTTCCGCTTCGCAGAAAACATTCATTTCCCGGCCGATGCTGGTGGCGAGCGACATAACGTGGGCTTCCCGCAGCGGATCGACCGGCGGGTTGGTTACCTGGGCAAACTGCTGGCGGAAATAGTCATAAATCAGACGCGGGCGGGTGGAGAGTACCGCAAACGGGGTATCATCCCCCATCGAGCCGACCGCTTCCTGGCCGTTTTCCCCCAGCACGCGCAGCACTTGTTCCAGCTCTTCCAGGGTGTACCCGAACTGCTTCTGATACACCGCCAGTTGTGCATCATCCAGCGCACGCTGCGGCGGTGTTTTATGCATCAGATCCTGATACGGCGTGAGACGCACAACGTTTTTTTCCAGCCACGCCTTGTACGGATGACGGGTTTTGAGATCGTTATCGGTCTCGCGGGTATGCAGAATGCGGCCTTCCTGTGTATCGATCACCAGCAGTTCTCCCGGTCCGACACGGCCTTTTTCAGTGACCTCATCCGGCTGATAATCCCAGATGCCGATTTCAGAGGCGCAGGTGATCAGTTTATCTGTGGTGATCACATAGCGGGCGGGGCGCAGCCCGTTGCGGTCAAGGTTACAGGCGGCATAGCGCCCGTCAGAGATAACAATCCCCGCCGGGCCGTCCCACGGCTCCATATGCATGGAGTTAAAATCAAAAAAGGCGCGCAGATCATCATCCATGTCCGGATGATTCTGCCAGGCAGGCGGTACCAGCAATCGCATGGCGCGTACCAGATCCATCCCGCCGTTGAGAAACAGTTCCAGCATATTATCCAGTGAGCTGGAATCCGAACCGGTTTCATTCACAAACGGGGCGGCAGTGATGAGATCCGGGATCAGCGGCGTGCGGAATTTATAAGCGCGGGCACGTGCCCATTCGCGGTTACCGGTGATAGTGTTGATTTCGCCGTTATGAGCGAGATAGCGGAAAGGCTGTGCCAGCGGCCAGCGCGGAACGGTATTGGTTGAAAAGCGCTGATGAAACAGACAAATAGCAGATTCCATTCTTAAATCGGCCAGATCCGGATAAAAACGCGGCAGATCGGCGGCCATGCACAGGCCTTTATAAATCGTCACCAGATTGGATAAACTGCAGACATAAAAATCCGGGTCGCTGATGCGTTTTTCAATCCGGCGGCGCGCCATAAACAGGCGGCGTTCCAGATCCCGGGCCCGCCAGCCTGCGGGCGCATTGATAAAAACCTGCTCAATCTGCGGCATACCGGCGAGAGCGATTTCGCCGAGGATTTCCGGTCTGACCGGCACTTTACGCCAGCCTGCGATAAACAGCGTCTCGTCCGCCAGCTCTTCTTCGATAATATCGCGGCAGGCTTGTGCAATGACCGGATCCTGACTGAGAAACAGCATCCCGACTGCATAATTACGCGCCAGCCGCCATTCATTCTCCGCAGCAATCATCTGAAAGAAACGATCGGGTTTTTGTAATAACAAACCGCAGCCATCCCCGGTTTTGCCGTCGGCAAGGATCGCACCGCGATGCTGCATCCGCGCCAGTCCGCTGATGGCGGTACGCACAACTTTGTGGCTGGGGTGTCCTTCGAGGTGGGCAATCAGGCCGAAACCGCAGTTGTCCTTATCCTGTGACGGGTTATAAAGCATAAGTGGCCCCTTTTGCATGTCTCACATTAGGCCGCATTCCTGCGGCGAAGCTGTTTCCGGGCCTCAGTCAGCCCTGCTGACGACAGATATCTCAGCAAAGGGTATTGTGATGTTGTGTATATAATTATTATATCGGTGCTGACCACAGGTGATCCGGAACGTCATTTTTCAACTTACCGGGAAATACGGTGACGGTCAAATATCAGGGGGCTGACAGTATGTGAGCCTGATTTTTGCGATAATTGAATGAAAAAAAACTATTTTCAGGATTTTAATCCGCTGTTTCCGCAACCGGAGTGCCAATTTTTTGTGTGATGCACATCACTGTTTTTTGCGGGTTATTACCGCGCAGCGTGGGCATTTTTATTTATAACCTGATTTTATCTGCTCTGTTTCTGCTAATTTGCAGATAAATGTCGTATTTTTAATTTTATTCAGATAAAAAAACAGTGCCGGGGGATAATCCGGTCATATTATCCGGCGGAAAATGCGTACAGCGCCGGTGAGTTTGATTTTTTACTTAATCCGCGCCGGAAACGCGGTGATCCGCCAATTTTACGCTATGATACTAATCCTCATTCAGCGGGTGGAGCAGGTATGAAATTGCTACGCGGTTTAGCACAATATTATGTTGATTTACTGATGAAACTGGGCCTGGTCCGGTTTTCGTTATTGCTGGCATCGGGACTGGTGGTACTGGCAATGGTGGTGCAGATTGCTGTCACCATGCTGCTTCAGGGGGAAGTGCAGAGTATTGACCTGGTGCGCTCGGTCTTTTTCGGCCTGCTGATCACGCCGTGGGCGGTCTATTTTATGTCGGTAGTGGTTGAACAGCTTGAGGAGTCCCGCCAGCGCCTGTCCGGGCTGGTCAGTAAACTGGAAGTGATGCGTAAGCGGGATCTTGAGCTCAATGAACAGCTGAAAGAGAACATTACCCAGCTGAATCAGGAAATTACCGAGCGCGAAAAAGTTGAGGATGAACAGGTTGTTCTGCTGGATAAACTGAAGAAAGAGATCAGCCGCCGCGAACAGACCCAGCTTGAGTTTGAACAGCAATCAGTCCTGCTGCGTTCCTTCCTTGATGCCTCGCCCGATCTGGTTTATTACCGCAATGAGAAAAATGAGTTTTCCGGTTGTAACCGCGCCATGGAACTCCTCACCGGCCGCAGCGAAAAACTGCTGCGCGGCCTGACCCCGCGCGATATTTATGACCCCGAAATCGCCGATAAAGTGATGGAAACCGACGAAAAAGTGTTTCGTCATAATGTCTCGCTCACCTATGAACAGTGGCTGGTCTACCCGGACGGGCGCAAAGCCTGCTTTGAGCTGCGCAAAGTGCCGTTCTATGACAGTGTCGGCAAGCGCCACGGCCTGATGGGTTTTGGTCGTGATATCACCGAGCGCAAGCGCTATCAGGAAGCGATTGAAAACGCCAGCCGCGAGAAAACCACCTTTATCTCCACCATCAGCCATGAACTGCGCACACCGCTGAACGGCATTGTCGGGCTGAGCCGCATTCTGCTGGATACGGATCTCAATCCGGAGCAGGAAAATTACCTGAAAACCATTCATGTCAGCGCCGTGACCCTCGGCAATATCTTCAATGACGTGATTGAGATGGACAAACTGGAGCGGCGCAATGTCCGCCTCGATACCCAGCCGGTGAATTTCACTGAATTCATTTCTGATCTGGAAAACCTGTCCGGCCTGCTGGTGCAGCCGAAAGGGTTGCAGTTCACCCTCGATCTGATCCAGCCGGTACCGACCGTGATCATGGCAGACGGCACCCGTCTGCGCCAGATCCTGTGGAATCTTATCGGTAACGGTGTGAAGTTTACCCGCGAAGGCGGCATTACGGTGAAAGTGTGGCGCGAAGCCAATGACATGCTCTGTTTTGAGGTGCGGGATTCCGGCATCGGTATTCCGAAGGATGAACTGGAGAAAATTTTCGCCATGTATTACCAGGTCACGGACAGTGCGGGCGGACGCCCGGCCACCGGCACCGGTATCGGCCTGGCGGTCTCCCGTCGTCTGGCACAGGCAATGGGCGGTGATATCACTGTGACCAGTGAGCCGGGCAAAGGCTCCTGCTTCACGCTGTCGGTCTGCGCACCGGCCCGGGAGGCACCGGAAGAGGAAGATGATGGTGACCTGCTGCCTGCCCTGAATATCCTGCTGGTGGAGGATATCGAGCTGAATGTGGTGGTGGCGCGTTCTGTCCTGGAAAAACTGGGTAACACGGTGGATGTTGCGATGAACGGCCGTGACGCGCTGGCGATGTTCTCGCCGGAGGAGTATGACCTTGTGCTGCTGGATATCCAGCTGCCGGATATGAGCGGGCTGGATATCGCCCGTGAGCTGCATCAGCGTTATCAGGCGGATGAGTTACCGCCGCTGGTGGCACTGACCGCCAATGTGCTGAAGGACAAAAAAGAGTATCTGGATGCCGGGATGGATGACGTACTGAGTAAACCGCTTGCTGTGGGCGCTCTGACGCAGATGATAGCGAAATTCTGGGGGGATGGCAGCGAGGCACTGCCTGCGGAGGAAAGCCGCTCAGCGGCATCTGAGGACGTGTATGCGCAATCACTGGATCTGGAGATGCTGAACCAGTATATCGAACTGGTGGGACCGAAACTGATTGCAGACAGCCTGGATGTATTTGAAAAAATGATGCCGGGCTACCTGGCGATTCTCAATTCCAATATGGTGGCGAAAGATCGCAAAGGTATTGCGGAGGAAGGGCACAAAATCAAAGGCGCGGCCGGGTCTGTCGGGCTTATCCGTCTGCGGCAGGTTGCGCAGCAGATTCAGTCACCGGAACTGCCGGCATGGGATGATAACGTGCAGGAATGGGTCGATGAACTGAATCACGATTGGGAAAGTCAGGTGGGGATTTTAAGAAACTGGCTGGCAAATCGCAGGTAAAAAATAACCCCAACCGAGGTTGGGGTGCGCGAATACTGCGCCAACACCAGGGAAACTGGTTCACCCGCGACAACTATTTATCGTTATTTAGGCGAGTGATGAAATAGGCTCTTACATCATACAGGCTTCAACATAGCAAAGATAAGTATTTTTGTTACAAGATTCATTAAAAACTGTGATGAAGATTGGTGTTTGGGCCTCTAAAGGGTTAAGCATTAATCTACTACAAAAGGAGTCAGATATGAAATCGGTTGGTATCGTTTTAAGCGGATGCGGTGTTTTCGACGGCAGTGAAATCCATGAATCCGTTCTTTCACTGCTCAGTGTAACCCAATCCGGCGCACAGGTGTATTTTTTTGCACCGGATGAACCTCAACGCACTGTTATCAATCACCTTTCCGGTGAGGAAAAGTCAGAAAAACGTAATATGCTGGAAGAGTCTGCACGGATTTCCCGCGGAGAAATCCGTTCGCTGGCTGACGCGGATGCCTCACAGCTGGATGCCCTGATTGTTCCGGGGGGATTTGGGGCGGCAAAAAATCTGTGCGATTTTGCGGTAAAAGGCGCTGACTGTGAAATAGATAAATATTTTTTATTGTTAACGCGTGAGATGTTGTCTCAGGGCAAGCCGATGGGATTTATGTGTATTGCACCGGTAATGATCCCGAAAATCGTTAATTCATCAGTGCAACTTACTATTGGTGATGATTCGGATATTGCGGCTGCGATCGCAAAAATGGGCGGTGTGCATGTCAGTTGTACGGTGGATAATATCGTCGTAGACGAAACCCATAAAATCGTGACAACCCCTGCTTATATGCTGGCTGAGGATATCGCACAGGCTCAGATCGGGATTGATAAACTCGTGAAGAAAGTGCTGGAAATGGCCTGATAAAGGATGAGGAAAATGATGGGGAGGATATTGCGGTTTCTGCGGAAAATAGTTGTTTTTGTTATGTTGTTATGGGTAACAATGATAATTTTATTCGCATTCCTCCCGGTTCCTTACTCCATGGTGATGCTGGAAAGGCAGCTGTCGGCATGGTCAACATTCAATTTTTCTTATGTCGCCCGCAGCACATGGGCGGGCGAAGACGCTATTTCCCCGCAGCTGAAGCTGGCGGTGATTGCGTCTGAGGATCAGAATTTCCCGCACCACTACGGTTTTGATTTCGGCGCTATCTCTGATGTACTGTCAAAACGCGGTAAGAAAGGCGGGGCTGCACGCGGTGCATCCACACTGAGCCAGCAGACGGTCAAGAACCTGTTTCTGTGGGATGGGCGCAGCTGGGTACGAAAAGGGCTGGAAACGCTGCTGACACCCGGTATTGAGCTGGTCTGGTCAAAGTCACGGATCCTGACGGTGTATCTCAATATCGCAGAGTTCGGGCCGGGTATTTTTGGTGCGGAAGCGGCGGCGCAGCATTTTTTCGGTAAAAGCGCGAAAAACCTGACTGCTGCTGAGGCCGCATTACTGGCAGCCGTACTGCCAAATCCGCACCGTTTGCATGCGGATAAACCTTCTGCGTATCTTCGTCAGCGCCAGCAGTGGATATTGCATCAGATGCAGTTACTGGGCGGAACCGGGTTCCTGAAGAAAAATAATCTGGCTGACAATTAACCACGGTATAATGAATTTATCTTACGGATTTATTTTTTGCAGAAATCCTAAATAATTATGATAGTCGCTGCGGTTCAGACTGTTTCGGTATAATGTTCTTATTATTTGTTATTTACTGATATATCCTGCACTTTATCTGTTTTCGGGCGGGGGGACAAAAAGCCGGTGCCCGGTACAGGTATAAAAAAACCTGACATTAAGTCAGGTTTCTTATCGGTTTCTGAAAGCGGACGGAATTAATTCAGCCAGGTAAAGGCGGTGGTGACTTTTTTCGCGCCATCCGTTTCACTGGCCACTTTTGCAGCCGCCGCCCCTTCCTGACGGGTAACCACCCCTAACAGGAAAATCTCACCGTTTTCAGTGATCACTTTGATATTGGCGGATTTTACCGCATCACTGGTCAGCAGTTTGGAGCGGACTTTTGTTGTGATCCAGGCATCTTTGGAGGCGGTCCCCAAATCAATAGGCTCTCCCTGACGAACTTCGTTATACACCAGTTCGGTGCCGTCCACCTTGGCGGCAATCTCTTTTGCCCGCCGGGCGAGGGAGAGATCGTTTGCCTGACCAATCAGCAGAACTTTCCCCTGATAAGCCACCGGAATAATCCGCTGCTGTTTGATATCTTTATCTTTATTGAGCTGGCCGCTGACACGGGCTTCCAGTGTGCCGTCATCGACCTGTGTGCCGACAGAGCGGGGATCTGTGGCGGCTTTGGTCGCCACAGCTGCCGATCCGACAAGTGCTGCGCCGATACATCCCTGTAACAGTAACGCGCTGCAGATTAATGCTGCCACGGGCACAATTCTCATAATATCTCCTTAGTCTTCCTGGTGGGGGAAAAGGGTATTGTCGATTAAATCACATAAACAATTCACCGTCAGCATATGCACTTCCTGTATGCGGACACTGTGCTGTGAAGGTACGCGGATTTCCGCATCACGCGGACCCAGCAGACCCGCCAGCTCCCCGCCATCGTAGCCGGTCAGGGCGACGATCGTCATATCACGGGTCACCGCTGCCTCAACCGCTTTGATGATATTGCGGCTGTTACCGTGTGTGGATATTGCCAGCAGCACATCACCGGTCTGACCGATGGCACGGACCTGCTTGGCATAAATTTCATCCTGCTGCCGGTTGGCGGCGATCGCGGTCATCACCACATTATCGGTATTCAGTGCCAGTGCGGGCAGGCTCGGGCGCTCGGTTTCAAACCGGTGGATCATACTGGTGGCGAAGCGTGAAGCTGTCGCCGCCGAACCGCCGTTACCGCAGCAGAGGATTTTATTGCCGTTCAGCAGCGACTGAACCATCATAAGGGCTGCCCGTGAAATGGCATCCGGCAGGGCTTCTGCGGCTGCAATCTGCGTCTGAATACTTTCAGTAAAACACTGTTTAATTCTGTCTAACACGTATAAGTCCTGCTATCAGCAACGGATGACGACATTAACAAAAATCGGCGTGACCAAAGGCATTTTTCAGCCAGTCAATATGGTCACCGGTTATCGCGCAAATGTCAAAACGGCAGTCACAGGTCAGCATACTCAGCTGTTGCTGAGATAACCAGCAGGAAGCGGCATAAAGTAAGCGGCGCTGCTTGGTTTTTGTGACACTGGCGGCTGCTCCGCCATAGTGCGCATTGCGGCGGTAGCGGACCTCGGTAAACACCCAGGTGCCGCTGTCCCGCATAATCAAATCAATTTCGCCCCGGCGGAAACGGACATTCTGTGCAACAAATGTCAGTCCCTGCCGTTCCAGCCAGCGGCGGGCAAACAGTTCATGACGACGGCCTGTCAGCCATGTAAGCATAAATACGCTCCCTGTATATCAGCAATATCCTGTATACCGGCAAGATAAAGGTGACATCCTGTCACCTGTAAAATTCAGATAAAGACTAGTTTACAGCATCCAGCGGGGCAAGATTACCCTGCTTAAAGACCAGCCACGGCAGGTGGCGGTAAACGGTGCAGTTATCAGTGACAGTGATATCTCCGCTGGCACCATTCATGCGCAGAGTATGACGCTGCATATCACCGAACTGATTCGCCAGGCGCCATGCATCCATACCCATTGCATAGAGGCGGACACGGGTATAGTCGTTGCCGAATTTCCCGGCTGCCTGATTCAGTAACTGCGGGTTACTACCCGCAATCAGCGGAATATCCGTCAGTTTCAGCCCTTCCATCTCAAACTGAAAATCTTTACCGGTTCCGGCTTTATTGCTGCGGGAGCTGGCATAAAACGCCGGGCGTCCGCGCGCGCTGGTGGCAAATTCCAGTGCCGGTTTGATGTAAATCAGCTGATCAGAGGTGGCGATAATATAGACCGAGTCCACGCCGCCGCTGACAGGCTGCGGCTGTACCACCGTGTCTTCCGGCTGCGCTACTGCTGATGAGGACGGCTGCACCGGGACACCGGTCAGTGAAAGCGCGCTGCCCGGATTGCCGGAGAAGGTCTGGTGCAGTACCACACCACCGCCGTTTTTCTGCCACTCATCGGCAAAGCTTTGTGCGATCCGGCGGCCGAAGCTGTTATCCGGTGTCAGCACCAGCGGCGCGGTTTTATTATCCTGAAGGATAAACTGCGCCGCGTTGCGGGCTTCATCTTCCGGTGAGAGCGAGAAATAGCAGACATTAGGACGGGCGATTGGTGTATCTAATTCATTGAGCGCCAGAATGTTCAGCGGGGTGTTTGCTGCCGCCAGCGTGGCAACATCCCCTTTGAGCAACGGCCCGACGATCAGATCCATTCCGTCAGCCTGTGCCTGTGCCAGCAGGGTTGCCAGCGGCTGGCTGTCGGTATCATAGATTTTTACATCAGTCACTGTGCGGGATTCGCCGCTGTACGGCAGTGCCTGCGGGGCAGATACCGGGCTTGCAGCCGTTGCGCCGTCTGCGGTGCTGTCATTAGTCGGTGCGCCGTTTGCTTCGTCCGGGGTGGTGATGTTTTTATCCGGATCCGCCGGGCTGAGTGTGGTCTGCGCCGGTACCGGCTCTGTGCTGACCGGCTGTGCAGCCGGCATTTCAGCAGCGCGGTAACCGGTACTGTATACCGTCCCGTTTTGTGCATCGGTAAAGCCCTGACGGATAGCATCACCCATCAGTTTCGCCTGACCGCTCAGCGGCAGGAACAGGGCGACACGGGCATTGTTACCGGTCTGACCGTAGGTGCTGCTCAGTATCTGGATAAGATCCTGCGGCAGGGATTTGGCGGCCGGGTTATCCGGGTAGCGGATTTGCCAGTCACCGAGTGCAGCGGAAAGCGCTTTCAGATCCTGCTGGTTGTTCTGATACAGAAAAAGCAGGTCAATCCAGCCCTGTAATACACTTTCATCCGCGTTAACCTGAATGTTATTGCGCTCATCCGGGGTAAAACGTGTTAGCATCAGCCAGGTTTCATCAATATTCTGCTGATGTGCATCCGGATCAGAAAGCAGCGGCTCCTGCGCGATATAGGCACGGATAGCATCAACGGACGGTTTTCCGGCCGCAGCGTCAATAACCTTCTGATATTGCTGAACCAATGTTTCCGGCTGGCCTTTGCCGGTAGTACCCGCATGCTGGTTATCGGGTGTACACCCTGAGAGAACCAGTGTGGAAAAGAGTGCGGTACAAAGTAATTGCCTGCGGTAACGCGATAAAGTTAAGGAAAACATACTGTACCCGGTTATAGTTTTCTGAAAGCTCAATTCTAATGTGATCATCTGGACGAAACAATGAATCAACCTAATCAAGCCGTGGTTGCGGCAGCGACACTTTATGTTGTGCCGACACCGATCGGTAATCTGAAGGACATCACGGCACGCGCGCTTGAGGTGCTCACGAATGTCGATCTGATTGCAGCGGAAGATACCCGGCATACCGGCTTATTACTTTCTCACTTCGGTATTAATAACCGGTTGTTTGCGCTGCATGATCATAATGAACAGTATAAAGCAGATCAATTAATTACCAAATTACAGTCCGGGGTCAGTATCGCATTAGTGTCCGATGCAGGTACACCTTTAATTAACGATCCCGGTTATCATCTGGTCCGCCACGCCCGTGATGCGGGGCTTACTGTGATCCCGCTGCCAGGCGCCTGTGCCGCTGTCACCGCGCTGAGTGCTGCCGGTCTGCCGTCTGATCGATTTTGTTACGAAGGGTTTCTGCCCGCCAAAACCAAGAGCCGTCAGGACACATTGCGGGCACTGGCCGATGAACCGCGCACGCTGATTTTTTATGAATCCACCCACCGTATTCTGGACACACTGGCTGATATGGTCACCGTCTGGGGGGAAGACCGCTATGTGGTACTGGCGCGGGAGCTGACCAAAACCTGGGAGTCTATTCAGGGAAAACCGGTCGGGGAACTGCTGGCCTGGGTTCTGGAAGACGAAAACCGCCGCAAGGGGGAGATGGTGCTGATTGCGGAAGGGGCGAAACCGGTTCAGGATGAGGAATTCAGCCCGGAAATTTTGCGTGCGCTGGCGATTGTACAGAAAGAACTGCCGCCGAAAAAAGCGGCTGCCGTGGTGGCAGAGCTGTACGGTGTGAAGAAAAATGCCCTTTACCGTTACACCCTGGAGGGGAATTCCGCTGCGGAGTGATGCATTTCCCGCCATCCGCTCTTTCGTCGCGGAGTTATTCTGTACATCCGCGGGAAAGCTGCTTATAATCCGCAGCGGAGTCAGCCAGGCAATCGCTGCTTTATCGTTGTCCCTTCGGGAGACGGGTAAAGGGGAGGAAAGTCCGGGCTCCGCAGGGCAGGGTGCCAGATAACGTCTGGGAGGCGCGAGCCTACGACCAGTGCAACAGAGAGCAAACCGCCGATGGCCCGCAAGGGCACAGGTAAGGGTGAAAGGGTGCGGTAAGAGCGCACCGCGCGGCTGGTAACAGTCCGTGGCACGGTAAACTCCACCCGGAGCAAGGCCAAATAGGGGTTCACAGGGTGCGGCCCGCACTGAACCCGGGTAGGCTGCTTGAGCCAGTGCGTGAGTGCTGGCCCAGAGGAATGATTGTCCACGACAGAACCCGGCTTAACGGCTGACTCCTCACTATCACAACCCCGCGTCTGACGCGGGGTTGTTTCATTTCAGGGCCGTGTATCAGGTAAGAATATCAATCAGCAATGCCCGGCAGGGCGTTTTCGCCTGAAAGATCACTTCCCGGCTGTCCTGTATAAACGCACCGTCACCACACTCAATTATCCCCTGTTTTTGCCCGTCATCCGCCGTCACGGTGCCGTGAACTGACTGATAAAATGCCCGTTTGCCGTACAGCGGCAGTGTCAGGGATTCACCGGCAGGGAGCAGAATATGGGAAATCCGCACACCCTGCTGTAGATCAAGACTGCCGTTTTCACCGTCCGGTGAGGCAATCAGTTGTACCGGTTGCTGTGTCAGCATCAGTTTTTGTGAACTGCCGCGCAGGCTGCCGCGTGCGGCTTTCAGCCAGATCTGAATCCGGGTCAGCGGGGACGCCTGACAGGGATTGGTTTCGGTGTAACTGGTATCCTTGCGCGGTGAGAAAAACAGACACTCATCCTGTCTGCTCTCCAGATACAGCCCGTCATTATCACGAATATCGTGCTTCCCTCTGAGGATCAGGTTTACAATATCCACATCGGGATAGGATTTTGGCTGGAAACCGGCTCCGGGTGCCAGTATCTCCTGATTCAGTGCTTTCAGCGGACCGTACCCCATAAATCCGGGGTCAAAATAGTGTCCGAAAGAGAAGGCATATTTTGCCTGTAACCAGCCATAGTCGGCGGACCCGGCCTGTCCGGCGGTTCTGTGTATAATCATAATGGTCTGCCTGTTATTCAACATAGTGAAATAATAAAGGGCTGGACGCTGAATTGTTAGCCAGTTAATCTGGTGGCGACATTCAAAATTTCTGACTGAGATAATGATGAGTAAAGACAAAGCGTTAACGCTGGAATCATTGCGCGTGATGGATGCCATCGACCGCCGGGGAAGTTTTGCGGCGGCGGCAGAAGAACTGGGGCGTGTACCATCTGCCCTGAGCTATACCATGCAGAAACTGGAAGAAGAGCTGGATGTTGTTCTGTTTGACCGCTCGGGTCACCGGACAAAATTCACCAATGTCGGGCGGATGCTGCTGGAACGCGGTCGCCTGCTGCTGGAGGCAGCGGATAAACTGACCAGTGATGCGGAAGCCCTGGCAAGAGGCTGGGAGCCGCATCTGACCATTGTCTGTGAGGCGTTGATCCCGGCAGCCTCGCTGTTCCCGCTGGTGGACAAACTGGCACAGAAATCCACCACTCAGCTGACCCTGGCGACCGAAGTGCTTGCCGGGGCCTGGGAGCGGCTGGAAACCGGGCGCGCCGATATCGTGATTGCGCCGGATATGCATTTCCGCACCTCCTCTGAAATCAACTCCCGCCCGCTCTATTCCGTGGTGAATGTGTACGTGGCAGCACCGGATCACCCTATCCATAAAGAGCCGGAGCCGTTATCCGATACCACCCGGGTGAAATACCGGGGAATTGCGGTGGCGGATACTGCCCGTGAACGGCCGGTGCTGACGGTGTTACTGCTGGACAAACAACAGCGTCTGACGGTCAGTTCTATTGATGATAAACGCCGGGCTCTGCTTGCCGGGCTGGGGGTGGCGAGTATGCCGTACCCGCTGGTGGAAAAAGATATTCAGGAAGGTCGCCTGAAAGTGATCGGTTCCGAATACAGCCACGAAACCAATGTGATTATGGCGTGGCGCCGTGACAGCATGGGTGAGGCTAAAGCATGGTGTCTGCGGGAAATTCCGAAATTGTTCAGCGGAAAATAAATTTTTATATGACTGAACCGCATCAGTATGCCCGCCCTGTTATGCAGGGCGGGCATTTTTTTGCGTACCGGCGGTTTGTTGCGGCATCTTCCCGGAAACGCGTTCATCAATAATAAGAACAACAGCAATTGACGGTAACTATTTATCCGTTAGCCTTTACCGGATACCAGCGATCATAGCAGAAATATTTCATCAATGAATGTGCAGGGGGCAATGTGGATCTGAAGCGGTTTATGTCGGATGCGGATTTTGCATTTGATCATGATTTTTTTGAGAAGGTTATTTATATCAATCTTACATCACGACCGGATCGCAAATTCGATATTCTGGAAGCACTGGCAAATATTGAAATTCCGCACCATAAAATTGTCTGTTTTGAGGCGATCGCGAAAAGTCCGGGGTTTCTGGGATGTGCGCTTTCTCATGCCGCAGTGATGAAGATGATTATCGACAATGACTGGGGGCCGGTATTGGTCGTCGAGGATGATAACAATTTTTATGATGATGATGAGCATATCCGGCAGGCGAATGTTTTTTTATCGGCTTTGCGGGAAAAAGACTGGGATGTCGCGTTACTGGGCGGAAATTATTATAATGCCTATGAGCATGAACCGGAGTGGTATTCACTGAAACTGAAATATTCACATTGTACAAATGCCTATATTGTGAACCGGGGTTATGCGGAGACACTGTATCAGGCCTTTAGTGAGTCTGTTTGCCGGATTACTGCAGGCGATGAACCGAATGAATCGCACAGTATTGATGTTGTCTGGAACGAGCTGATGGATAAAGATAACTGGTATGGCTTATACCCGTGTATTGCCTATCAGGAAGCCGGATTTTCGGATATTCGTATGGCAACACTGAATTATGAATATTTGTTTAATAAACCGTTATCCGATCTGACATTCTTTACCCGCGATGGTCATATAAAAAAAACAGAAACATCCGCCGGCACGGATGTTTCATAATATTATTATTATATTGCTGTGTGGCTTTACCTGAATGTGATTACCATTTCTTTTTCAGTAAATAATCGATACTGAATTTACCCGGTCCGGTTACCGCCAGCAGTAAATAACCGCCTGCAATGGTAAAGTTTTTCATAAACATTAACTGGTTGGCACCTTCCGCAAAATTGCTGTGGAACAGCAGGGCGGTCAGCACAGTAAAAGCAAAGGTGAAAATCGCGGTTGTGCGGGTTAAGAAACCAAACAGGATGGCCAGCCCGCCGCCCAGTTCAAGCAGAATAGTTAACGGCAGTAATGCCCCCGGAACACCCATTGCCTGCATATATTGCTGAGTACCTGCATAAGCATCCCCTAATTTGCCGTATCCGGCCACAATAAATAAGACAGGCATCATGATACGGGCGACTAAAATAGCGTAGTTGTTCATTGTGAGATCCTTATTAGCTCAACAATACTGAATAGTAAATATGAGGACTGTGTCACATATTATTTTGTTTAAATGGCACGATGTGCCAATCCGTTTCGTTGGGATAATAGTAAGTGCGAATGAGAAGGATTGTTAGCAAGAATTCTTAATAAACAAATTCAAAAATTTTGAATGCGGGGGAATATATCAGTGCTGTTTATTGCGGGGTAAACTGTTCTGTAGTGTGCGGAAGACACCCCACAGTCCCAGGGCGCGTTGCCCCCAGCGGACGAGTTTTTTCGGGTGGCGGACAGCAAAGACGGAAAACAGGCTGACACCCGCCACAACCAGCGGACGCAGTTGTGATAATGTTTGCCAGGTGCGATCGAATGGCTCGGTTTTTTTCAGCCACTGATCCGTGGCCTGTGACAGATCGCTGCGCTGGGCAGCGATCGTGTCAATCAGTGCCTGTTTTTTGCGGGCGCGTTCAGCACGCTGATGCTTATTCATGATCCGGCTCCTGCTTTTTTCTTTCCAGAAGTTGCCGGTCGATAGCCAGCTGTTCGCGGGTCGCGCCCAGTAAGGATGAACGGCGGGCTTTACGGACGGCACACAGGGCAAAAATCAGCGCCCCGCCGAGAAGAACCGATGTCATGATAATCATTGCGGTCAGGCGGTAGACAGGATCGACCGCCCACATAACCAGAATCATCAGGCTCATCAGCCCGAATGCCGTCAGCAACAGAGCGGCACCGGCCAGTAAAATCAGCTGGATCAGGCTGGATTTCTCTTCTTCCAGCTCCGTGGCGACAAGCCGGAGCCGGGTCTCAGCCATGCTGATCACAATGGTGGCGATACGTGTCAGTGTATCAAGGAGCCCTTTGCCGGGCCCCTGCGGACGCTCCTGATCGGTCATAACTCAGCGGCGGGCCAGTAAAACGCCTAACACCACACCGACAGCGGCACCGATACCGACACCGGTCCACGGATTTTCGCGGACATAATTATCGGCCTTGCCGGCGATCTCTTTTGTCTGCTGCACAACCTGCTCTTTTCCTTCCGCCAGGCGGGTACGGGATTTTTCCAGTGCGGCCTGTGCTTTTTTCTTCAGCGAATCCACTTCTTCCTTGGATTTGCTTTCTGCCGTACTCAGCACAGATTCCAGGGTGTCAGCCAATGATTTCAGTTCAGCGCGTAACTCTTCATTTGTATGATGTGACATAGGAACTCCTCGTGGTGGTTATACCGTAGCAGATTCAAAATAACCGCTTTTTATCTGCAATTAAAGGTAAATTATAGTTTATTTTCCGGCATCGTTCTGCACATTACGGGGGATACCGGGATAATTCAGACGAAATGACGCTGAAATGGCGGACGGGGAGATAATGTATCCCGGCCGGCTGCTGTAATTGCACCGGCCGGAAAAATAGTCTGTTGATTTACTGCGCGTGCGTGTCGTCAGACGGCTTTGTCCGCCTGCGTTTCCACACCACCCACAGGCTGGCGATCAGACCAAAGACCAGCAGCACCACCGGGATCAGCATCAGGATATTCATCAGATGATGCTCATACTTGCGGAAAATCGGGCTGATACCGAGGCCGTAACCGAGGGTGGTTAAAATGCCGACCCACAGGAAGCCGCTCAGCCAGTTGAAAAACTGAAAACGGCGTGAATTCAGACCGGCGATCCCGGCCAGCATCGGCAGCAGGGTACGGATAAACGCCAGGAAACGACCGACTAACAGTGCCGCCAGGCCGTGACGGTGGAATAAATTGTGTGCCCGCTGATGGTAATGCGGGGGCAGATGAGACAGCCAGCCTTTCACAATCCGGGTATTACTGAGCCAGCGCCCCTGTAAATAGCCTACCCAGCAACCGAGACTGGCGCCGGCGGTGAGAACTATCAGGGTTGTCGGGAAATCGAGCGTATCTTTGGCGATCAGAACACCGACAAGAATCAGCAGGCTGTCGCCGGGTAAAAATGCAGCGGGAAGCAGGCCGTTTTCCAGGAAGAGAATGGCAAACAGCATAATGTAAATCGCCCACAACAGGGACGGATTTGACAGGGTTTCATAGTCCTGATGCCAGAGGGCAAAAAAAAGTTGCTGCATTGTTTCCATCAATTATTCCCGGATCTGAAGTAAACTTATTTTATGTTATGGGGCATTTCTGCGGATATGGCCGGAACCCCTGATATATACGCTGGTAAATCCGGCCACTTTAGCAAATTAGGCGTAGCGGAGACAGTGAATTTTTCCCGCCGCCCTGAAACAATATTAAGATTAAATTCAGCCTTTTGCAGATTATATTTTACGGAAAATCAATACGTTCTGTAATGAAATGTCAATTACCGGTCAAACCTGCTGTAAATGAAGGATTTTTCTTAAATAACGTTATGTTGAACAGCTGTTTTATTTTCCGCCGGCGGCAGTTGCAGGCGTTCACACACGGCCTGTGCCACAGTATCCAGTAACTGATAACGGCGGCGGTATTCGGCACGTTTTTTACTGGCTATTTCCTCCGCCGGTTTACGCGGCAGGGTCAGCGGAAGTATATATTCCTGCTGCGGGTTGGCGGTGCCCCCGACAGATTCCCAGAAAGTATTATAATCGGCCACCCATTGTGTCAGTTTTTTATGGCGGTAACGGCGGCTGCGGTAAATATGCGTTTCATTACTGGACGCAATAATCTGCCGGCACTGAAACAGTGAAGCGATAAGGCAGATGACTTCCGTGAGAATACGTTTGGGAAATACACCGTGGCAGTTTTTGGTCGCCGCGCGGATAGCATGGTGCGCCTGTTCGCTGACCCCGCCCTGGAGTGCGCCGATAAACAGCGTCCGTTTTTCGTTCAGGTTCAGCAGCGTGAAGGCACTGCGGGCCAGAATCTCTCCGGCATCATCCCGCATCTCCAGCGTCAGTTCACCCTCTTTGTTAAACGCATCCTGCACATCCAGCCAGAGGTGGCAAAGACCCTCTTTCCCCTCAACCGGGCAGAGATAAAAACGCTCGTTACTGTAGATTTGGCTGAATACTTCCGGCGGCAGAACGGCTTTGGTGATCCGGTAATGGTCACAGATAGCCGCAGACTTATTTTTCCGGTGAAAATTAATACTCAGATACGGACGCTGTAATTTGGTCGGCAGCAGCGGCTGCTTTTTCAGGATCGCATCACAGCAGGCGGTATCTGTCAGACCGGACAGGTATTTCATAGTAGACAGCGGCATAAACAGGCTGCGAGCCGCAAATTTAAAGCGGTTACGGGCGGAATCCCAGTGTATACCGGGGCAAAATTCTTTGGTAATGAGTTGTTTGAACAGCTGGAGGCCGGACATAGTAGTGCCTTTGATAAATGAAATTATTACACAATGAAACAATTCATCCATTTTAACGGCAGAATAAAGATAAAAATTAAAGAAAGCTTATTACCGGACCCGGGCTTAGCGAATTATAAGGGTTTCAGGGAAAAAACCAGTGGTTACAAAACCACAACAACCGGCGTAATAATAGCCGGTTAATTATGTAAAAATAATATTTTCATTTAAAATCAATTTTTTAATTATGTATTTCATGCCACGGACAGAAAATCGTTTATCAGCATTCATTAGCTATATTCAGGGTATTTTTATTATCCGGCAGTATTTTATCTGGCGGGAGAAGTGAATAGCGACGGAAAACGGAAAAAGAAGCAAAATAACCGTGATTTTTCAGCAGAAGAAAAATCACGGCAGAAAATGAATGATAATGAAAATTAAACAATACATCACCAATCATTGAGATGGTATTGTTAATATTTTGTTTTTATTGGTCTCATTCAGAATAAAAAACCAGTAAATGTCTTATTATGTAAATTTAAAATCTTATTTTTTCTTATTTTATGGATTATAAATTTGTGATCTCTTCGTCATTTCTCAAAAAAATTTAATCGCTAAAAAGGTGGGGTATTTTATCTATTTAATTGATTTTGTTTTATTTATTTTTATTTAATCACTGTGATTTATAGTTAGGCTATCATTTAAAATGCAATGAATTTGGCGCAAAGTAATGACATTACCTTAGTGTAATTTATTATTTTGGAGCTCATTGTGAATCAGTCAGAACTTATCACGCTCGCGTCCGCGAATGCGTTAAATAAAGATTTCGACGTTAAGTATCAAAATGTCATCAGTGATTTTTTCAGCCGGGATCCCGGCAAATGGCCGATTTTTAATCATCCGCAAATTCGGGCAATTACACAATTCCGTCAGACCACTGACGCGGATGTGCAGCAGATCAACCGCTATCCGCAGGGGAAAGCGCTGTTTGCTCAGCTGGCGGGTGAGTCACATGTCCGTCAGAACGTGATCCGCCCGGGAGAAGGGCAGGATGATTTACTGGTGTTTGCCTCCGCGCTGTGCAAAAACTGGGAAAACCCGCTGGCCGTGGAAAACGTGATTGCCATGCCGTCAGACCCGGCCGTTTACGGCTCCATGCTGGGATTACTGGGTAATCCGAACATGGTGTACTGCGAGTACTCCGGCGTGGCGGATAACATGGAAAAAACCGTTATCCGTAAAGTGGCTAATCTGATTGGCTATGATGCAGATAAAGCGTCCGGTCTGTTCACCCAGGGCGGAACCATGTGCAACCTGTACGGTTATCTGTTCGGGATCCGTAAATCGCTGAAGCAGTCAAAACACCTAGGAATGTCGGTTGATCAGGATTTCCGTATCATCAACTCACAGGGCGGTCACTACTCCAATATGACTAACCTGTCCCTGTTAGGTGTGGATATCACCAATAAAACAATCCGTATCCGGGTCACGTCAGATAACACCATCGACCTGGCGGATCTGGAACAGCAAATCCGTGCCTGCTATACCGTCCACTGTAAGATTCCGGTCATTTTACTGACCGCAGGAACAACCGATACCTTTGGTGTGGATGAGATCAAACAGGTTTATGATCTGCGCAACCGTCTGTGTGAAGAATTTGAAATGACCGAAAAACCGCATATTCACGTGGATGCGGCGGTCGGCTGGCCGATTATTTTCTTTATTGATTATGATTTTAATACCAACCCGCTGGCGATTAACGACGCCACCCTGGCTGGTCTGCGTCACAATGTGGCGAAATTTAAACAGCTGAAATATGCGGATTCCATCACTATCGACTTTCATAAATGGGGTTATGTGCCGTATACCTCCAGTCTGGTGATGGTACGTGACGGTGATGATTTTAAAGCACTGGAAAATGACCCGGAGAACTTCACCTATTTTGAGCATGCGCTGGAAGGGCAGACTCACCTGCAATCCACCATTGAGTGCAGCCGCAGCGGTGTCAGCGTGTTCGGCGCGTATGCCGGATTGCATTACCTGGGTGCTGAAGGCTATCAGACCATCATTGCGCACTGTCTGCAAAATGCGAACTATATGCGCAATCAGCTGTTATCGCTGGGGAATGCTTGTGTGATGGCACCGGAAAATCAGGGGCCGAGTGTCGGTTTCCGTCTCTATTCACCGAAACTGGTCAATGATCCGCAGGCAATGTTTGCGCATGAGCTGACCTGTGCCGGAGATAAAACGGCCTATGACATGATGGTGCGCAACAGTCGCTGGCACCGTGAACTGTTCCTGAAACGCGGCAAAGCGGGACTGTTTACCAACTGGGTGGATTCTATCGCCTGCTCGGCTTATGCGGAGCATAACCGGTTTGCCTATATTCCGGGGGAAAAAGCGGTCTTTATGAATCCGGTGACGCAGCGTCATCACATCGACGCGTTTACTGAAATGCTGAAAACCATGAGCGCAGAATAAAAAAGGGTGTTTTTTTCTTTTCTGTTTATGGTATAACAGAAAAAGAGCATCACGGCAGTGTCATATAACGGCACTGTCTGTGAAGCAAAATTAACGATTTTCAGAGAAGAGTAAACCGATGAACTGCATGATGAACCGTCAGCTAAGCCTAAACCTACTACTCAGTTAGGTGGCTTCGTTTATCTGTTTTTCTTCATAAGCCACCAGCAAGGTGGCTTTTTTGTGCGTGTAAACCTGCTGGTGGAACTGTTTTTTTTAGGGAGAGTTCCTATGATGTCAGGTTTTACCGCAAGGATTATTATCAGCGCAGCTTCACGATCGGTCTGTTGTTCTGCCGCCGCTTCTGTCTCTCAGATGACACCGCAGGAGGCCGTATGAGTCAGCAATGGACATCCCGTTTTGGTCATATTTTAGCCGCTGCCGGGTCGGCCATCGGCATCGGTGCTATCTGGAAATTTTCGTATGTTGCCGCCAATAACGGCGGTGGTGCCTTCCTGGTGGTTTTCCTCTTATTCAGTTTTGTTATCGGTCTTGCGGTATTACTGGCTGAAAATATCCTCGGCAGCAGCACCCGCAGCGAAGCCGTCAACGCCTTCAAAAAAATGATGGGACGCCACTGGGCGTGGATCGGGGTGATCGGCGTATTCAGCTCGTGGTGTATTTACAGCTTCTACAGCGTGGTCGGCGGCTGGACTATCGGTTACACCGTGATGGCCGCCGCCGGTGAGCTGAACATTACCGACAGCAGTCAGCTGACCGGCATTTTCACCCGCTTTATCAGTAACCCGTGGTGGCCGGTGATCGCCCACCTGGTATTTGCCGGCATGACCTGCTTTGTGGTGCTGGCCGGGGTGCAGCGCGGGCTGGAAAAATCCGTGAAAGTGATGATGCCGTTACTGTTTATTATTATGATCGTGCTGATTATCGTCGGGATAAGCTTACCCGGCTCATCCGCCGGACTGAAACTGTTCCTGTACCCGGATTTCAGCAAACTGACCGGCAAAGGCGTACTGGATGCACTGGGGCTGGCCTTCTTCTCTCTTTCTATCGGGCTGGGGATCCACATTACATACAGCGCGTATTTATCTGATAACAAAAGCATTGCCAACTCCAGCATGTGGGTAGTGATCCTCTCCTGCATGGTGTGTGTGCTGGCCGGACTGATGATTTTCCCGGCATTATCAGCAGCAGGCCTGGAGGCGAATGCCGGTCCGGGTCTGACCTTTATGACCATGCCGGTGTATTTTGCCCATCTGCCGGGCGGTTCTGTGCTGGCGGTGACATTCTTTGTCCTGTTGCTGATGGCGGCACTGACATCCGCAATCTCACTGCTGGAACACATTGTGGCGTATGTTCAGACGCGTTTTCAGTGGACACGCCGCAGAGCGGGTCTGGTGGTGACAGCATCGATTATGCTGATGGGGATCCCGGTGTCATTATCTTTCGGGCCGTTAAGTGATGTGACCTTAGGCGGGAAAACAATTTTTGATGTTCTTGATTATCTGACATCCAATATCCTGATGCCGCTGTTCGGTATTGCCGTCTGCCTGATTTTCGGCTGGTCACGTAAAGCGAATGCGCTGATCCCGGAAAATATCACCGGACTGAAGCGTCAGAGTTTATTACTGGTCTGGCGTTATGTGGGACCGATCTGTATCGGCGTGATTCTGGTACACGGTCTGATCAGTTAATAACAGACAAAAAAACGGCCTGCATGTTCGCAGGCCGTTTTGCTTTACGGACAATCAGAACCGGTAGTTCACACCCAGGAAACCGCTGTACGGCGTTTCCTGTTTACTGCCGTTGGCGTAGTTGAATTCGCCGTAGACAGCCCAGTTATCATTCAGTTTTGCATCAACACCAATGCCGTATTTCCCGGTGGTGCCGGACATATCATTGGTTCGCTTCCCTTGTTTATTCAGTTCCACATCGCCGTTTTTCAGGAACTCATGGTTCACGGCCACGCGGATATACGGTTTGATTTGTGTGCCGTTTTCCAGCACAAAATTTTTCCCGAAGGTGGCACCCAGCTCACCGCTGAACGAGCGGGCGGCATCGGCTTTGATACTCATCTCATTACTGTAGCGGTAATCCGCGCCCTGGCCGCGGAAGGCGGCAACCATGGCATACGGTTCGATAAAGTAATTCTCTTTTTCGAAGTACTTACCGGTTTCAACAGAGAAGCCGATACCGTTGGTGTTACTGTTGGCGGAGGTTTTGCCGTCATTAAACTGCGCATCATAATCACTGCGGAAATGGTTGGCTTTCACCACACCGTCCACATAGATACCGGATTTATGCTGCCAGGTGGTGTAAACGCCGAGGCTGTAACTGTTAATGGTACCGTCGTTTTTATCCATTTTCAGAGAGGAGTGAGAATACCCGGCAACAACGCCGCTCCAGAGATAGCCGTTTTCCAGCTCCGTCATTTTGTCACCACCGGCGACAATCCCGCTGATGTCATGACGGTAGGCGACTTCATTATTACTGATGTTGTGGCGTCCGCCGGTGACTTTCGACCAGACACCGAGATTCACCTGCGGGTTATTGCGCAGTTCGCCGAGACGGGCGCGCAGTGTGCTCAGTTCGCTCCGCCAGATTTGCGGCAGGGCGTTGGCAATCATCATTGCGGTTTTACCCGGCTCAGAGAGATCCGGTCGTTCAGGTTCCGGATCCACAGGGTCAACCGGATCCACAGGATCAACCGGCGGAGTCTCTTTGGTAGGTGACAGATACCATTCATCCGATGAATCTTTATCCTGCACCAGATAATATTTATACGCCCCGAGATCCACACTCTTGTTGGTCATAGTAAATGTATCGTTCTGACTGCCGGCGGCGTGGATCAGATGATAGCGATCCGGGTCGGAGGTGTTACTGACCAGTGCTTTACCGGAATCCATCACACGGACACCAAACTTACCGTCTGTTTTATCCGAGACACTAAGGAAATCCCCGCTGCCGTCCGCGAGGCTGGTATTCATCACAAACAGGCCGTTACCGGAGAGTTCTTTGATGTTGAGCTGACTGTTGCGCCCGGTATTGCTGCTGCCCGGTTCACCAAAGACGGCGACACCATTGTTCACCAGGTTATCGACAGTGACAACGGATTCACCGGTATCACCGTTATGGCGGATATAGAGATACGCATTATCACCGGTCAGATTCACATTCTGAGCATACGATCCTTTGCCGAAGTTGCTGAGCCACGGATGCTGATCCCCGCCTTCCATCACCAGAGAGCCGTCTTCCACATCCAGGTTATAGAAGGCGTAAGCACCGTAATCGAGGATGGTTTGTCCGCCGTTGCGGATAGTGGTACCTTCTGTGCCGCCGTAAGCCAGAACATGCTGGATTCCGCCGTCAACCAGGGTAGTGGCCGCTTCCGCATATTTGCCGACAAGCTGAAGGCCGCCTTTATAAATCGTGGTATCGGAGGCTTTGCCGTTCAGTCCGACATTCTGAACACCGCCTGCCATGACTTGTGTATGAATAGCCGTCGGATCATTACCCCATTTTGCATCAGGATCACTGTTCTCAACCCACCGGCCGTCTTTCCAGTCACCGTCATGGTTTGTCACCAGCTGCTGACCGTATATCACGGTATCCTCAACCGTCCCGGAGCGCACCCGCTGTGTGCCGCCTGCATAAATCGTGGTGTTTTTGGCACCGGTACGGTCATTAACATAAACCGACTGATAGCCGCCGTCATAGATATAGTTATTCAGTGCCAGCCCGGACACCGCGTGATAGCTTCCTGCGCCGGTAATATAGTTATTGGTGGCTGTACCACTATCCTGTGTATAGGTACCGCCATTCTGAATAAGGGTACTCCGGGTGTCTGCATCCGGATTACTGACAGGAATGTACAGCTCGCCGCCGTCAATCAGATTATTTTCAGCATAGGCGTTATAGCCGACAGTCAGCTTACCGTCTTTATTTACACGGGTATTATAAGCCGATACCCGCTGTTTGGTGTCAGATGCGGTGCGTAACTCCATCACACCGAAGGCATCCACGGTGGTGTTGTAAGATGTGGTGCCGTTATACATTTGCAGGTTAGCGACATGGCCCGCATCAATCCCTTTCAGGGTAATACCGATAACGCTGCTGTTATCAAAAGGGGTTGCTCTGAATGAATCGCCCAGGTGGGTCGTTGAGTGCCCGATGGTCGTGCCGATCAGGTGGGTATCATCCTGAAATCTGACATTCGGTTTTTTTGCTACAGAGTAATTGAGATCTATTCCGGTCAGGTATTTATAACCTTTTACCGTAAATCCTTTGCCTGCACTGACATCCGCCTGCACATCAGCATCCGCATTGCTATAGCTGCCGCTATTTTTAATACTATCAATACGTTTGGATTCATCACTGAAGGAAAATTCAGGAATTGGTTCAGGTATCACAGCATAACCGGCAGAGGCGTACGACATCCCCATTGCGGAAAGTATCAGAAAGGAAAGTTTATTCATTTTCATTTTTTTGCCCGTGGTGGTTTTTTAAAAACACGTGAAAATTTGTGTTATTTAATTAATAACTAAAAGAAAAATATTTTTTTTCGGGGGCGTAAAGAGAGTAATAAGATCCTAGGATTTTAGTTAAGATCAGTCAATGCAGGGAATTTAGGGAAATTTAATAATGTCTGTAATGCTGATTTTTTGCACAAAAAAGATCAGAAAGGATGAAAGTAAAATGATTATTTCAGGTGATGATCACTATTAAAATGAATAATAAACAGAATATAAATAATCAGCTAAGTATAAACAGATAACAATATTATAATAATAAACATCTTGTTGCTTTTTTATGGTGACATTATCTGTATTTACACTTATTTGTGGTGTTAATATCTGATTTGTTCAATTTAATGCAGATCGTAAGAATAATGAAAAATTCAACATTAATTGATTTAAATCAAAAACAACCAAAGGCCATATTGTATTAATTGATATTCACCGGTAAATGAATCAGATGTAATTTATTTAATTTGTTATTTATTTGTGCTTAACCGATTAAATTATACCGAATGAGAATGTATTTCATTTTTATTTTAAACATCCGCAGTTGTCCGAAATGTATTATTTCACCGGGTTCAGTTAATTCTGAAAACACCCCGGGTTGCATCTGATGAACCGGTGAAATGCATCCGGTAAATGCTGTCTTTTTTCCTGTCGGCAGTGAAAAACTCCACCATTCTTATTGCGGGTCGCCGGTACGTTATATTTTAAATTGATATGTATTAATAAAACCGATAAATAGATTAAATGTTAAAAATAGAAAAAATTCTCATTATCTGTAAAATAATATTTCTGATTTTATTTTTTTGTTTATTGATTATGTTCCGTGTCTCAGTAATTTAATAATAAGCGGATTATATTAATATTAAATTAACACAACGGAATAGAGAGAATGATCGAAGATAATACCTTTATTACTTCGGATATCACTTCTGAGGGTATTGACCGGCGACGCTTTCTGAAACTCTGTGCGGCCTTAGCGGCTACCATGGGTCTCAGTGCAAATGCATCTGCCGAAATCGCGGCGTCCGTCAGCCGTAAGGATTGTCCCCCCGTCATCTGGATATCTGCACAGGAGTGTACCGGTTGCACTGAGTCCCTGCTCCGGGCGACGCACCCGACCATCGAAAATCTCATCCTTGATATGATTTCGCTGGAGTACCACGAGGTACTCTCAGCGGCATTCGGTCATCAGGCGGAAGCCAACAAGCACAATGCGATTGAGAAATACAAAGGTAAATATGTGCTGGTGGTGGACGGCTCTGTACCGCTGAAGGATGACGGTATTTACTGCATGATTGCCGGTGAGCCGATTGCCGATCATATCCGCCGTGCGGCGGAGGGGGCTGCCGCGATTATTGCCATCGGCTCCTGTGCCGCCTGGGGCGGGGTGGCTGCCGCCGGTGATAACCCGACCGGCGCGGCATCACTGGAAGCGGTTCTGCCCGGCAAAACGGTGATTAATATTCCGGGCTGCCCGCCTAACCCGCATAACTTTCTGGCAACGGTTGCTCACATCATCACTTACGGCAAAGCCCCGGGACTGGATGATAAAAACCGGCCGCTGTTTGCTTATGGTCGTCTGATCCACGAACACTGCGAGCGCCGCGCTCACTTTGACGCCGGACGTTTTGCCAAAGCGTTCGGCGACCACGGTCACCGCGAAGGCTGGTGTCTCTATCACCTCGGCTGCAAAGGACCTGAAACGCACGGTAACTGCTCCACTCTGCAGTTCTGTGATGTCGGCGGCGTGTGGCCGGTGGCTATCGGGCATCCGTGTTACGGCTGTAATGAGGCCGGTGTCGGCTTTCATAAAGGCATTCATCAGCTTGCGGGCGTACAGAACCAGACCCCGCGTTCTGAAAAACCGGATGTGAATCTGAAAGAGGGCGGTTCGGTATCGGGCGGCGCTATCGGGCTGCTCGGCGGTGTGGTCGGGCTGGTGGCGGGTGTCAGTGTGATGGCTGTCCGTGAACTGGGTCGTCAGCAGAAGAAAAACCAGTCCGGCGATCCGCGGGGAGAGTAACTGTGAACAGGCGTGACTTTATTAAAGTGGCTTCCGGCGGGGCATTACTGTTAGGTAATACATCCGTGAGCCACGCGGCGGCGGAGAACCGCCCGCCGATCCCCGGTGCATTGGGCATGCTGTATGACTCCACCCTGTGTGTCGGTTGTCAGGCGTGTGTGACCAAATGTCAGGATATCAATTTCCCCGGCCGTAATCCGGACGGGGCGCAGACGTGGTCCAACAATGACAAGCTGTCGCCGTACACCAATAACATTATCCAGGTATGGACGAGCGGCAGCGGCGAACACAAAGATCAGGAAAAAGACGGTTATGCCTACATCAAGAAACAATGTATGCATTGTGTTGATCCGAACTGTGTCTCCGTCTGCCCGGTCGGTGCGCTCAAAAAGCATCCGGTCACCGGCATTGTGCATTACGACAAAGATATCTGCACCGGCTGCCGCTACTGCATGGTCGGCTGTCCGTATGATATACCGAAATACGATTACGATAACCCGTTCGGGGCGATCAGCAAATGCGAACTGTGCAACCAGAAAGGCGTTGAACTGCTGGATAAAGGCGGTTTGCCCGGCTGTGTGGATGTCTGCCCGACCGGCGCTATCATCTTCGGTTCCCGCGAAGATCTGATGAGTGAAGCGAAAAAACGCCTCGGGCTGACAGCCGGAGAGGAATATGCCTATCCGCGCCAGACCCTGAAAACCGGCGACAACTACAACCATCCCGTGCCTTCCTATTACCCGCATCTGTACGGCGAAAAAGAGGGCGGCGGAACGCAGGTGATGGTACTGACCGGCGTGCCGTATCAGAATCTGCAACTGCCGGAACTGGCAGAACTCTCCACCGGCGCCCGTTCTGAAAACATCCAGCATACCCTGTACAAAGGGATGATCCTGCCGCTGGCGGTACTGGCCGGGCTCACTGTGCTGGTGCGCCGCAACAGCAAAAATGACACTCACGACGGAGGTGATGATCATGAGTCATGATCCCAAACCCCTCGGCGGAAAATTATTCAGTAAGCCGATCATCATTTTCGGACCGCTTGTTATCCTCTGTGTGCTGCTTATCGTCAAACGTCTGGTCTTCGGGCTGGGGTCAGTCTCTGATCTGAACGGTGGCTATCCGTGGGGGATCTGGATTGCCTTTGATCTGCTGATCGGCACCGGTTTTGCCTGCGGCGGCTGGGCGCTGGCGTGGGCGGTGTATGTCTTCAACAAAGGGGAATATCACCCGCTGGTACGTCCGGCACTGCTGGCAAGCCTGCTGGGGTATTCGCTGGGCGGGTTATCCATCACCATTGACCTTGGTCGCTACTGGAATATGCCGAACTTCTTTATTCCGGGCATTTTCAACGTCAACTCCGTTCTGCTGGAAACCGCAGTCTGTATGACGATTTATATCGGCGTGATGGCGCTGGAACTGGCCCCGGCATTCTGTGAGCGCATGGGCTGGAAAATCTCCCTGAAGCGGCTGAACAAAATCATGTTTTTTGTGATAGCGCTCGGCGCGTTGTTACCGGCTATGCACCAGTCCTCGATGGGATCACTGATGATTGCGGCAGGCCACAAGGTCTATCCGCTGTGGCAGAGTTATGAAATGCTGCCGCTGTTCTCTCTGCTCACCGCCTTTATTATGGGATTCTCCATCGTGGTCTTTGAGGGCTCACTGGTGCAGAGCGGCCTGAAAGGCAACGGCCCCGATGAAAAACGGCTGTTCGGCAAGCTGGCACTGACCGTCAGTGTGCTGATGGCGTTGTTTCTGATCCTGCGCTTCGGGGAACTGATTTACCGCGGCAAGCTCGGGCTGGCTTTTGCCGGAGATTACTACGCCGTCCTGTTCTGGTGTGAAATCCTGCTGATGGTGTTTGCACTGGCAGTCTTCAGTATCCCGGCGTTCCGCCGCGATTCCCGTCTGCTCTATACCGGTGCGGTGAGTATGCTGCTCGGCTGTGCGGCCTGGCGTCTCGCCTATTCATTGCTGGCGTTTGATCCCGGCAATGGCTATCACTACTTTCCGTCAGCAGAAGAACTGTTAATTTCCATTGGTTTCGTGGCTGTTGAGATCTGCGCTTACCTTTTCCTGATCCGCCTGTTACCGATACTCCCTGCAGTAAAAAAACCAGCTGCTCCCCCTTATCATGAGGCAAGCAAGTCATGAGCCAGAGAATTACGATTGATCCGGTTACCCGTATCGAAGGACATTTACGCATCGACTGTGAAATTGATGATGGTGTGGTCACCAAAGCCTGGGCGTCAGGCACCATGTGGCGCGGAATGGAAAAAATTGTCAAAGGTAAGGACCCGCGCGATGCGTGGATGATCCTCCAGCGTATCTGCGGTGTGTGTACCACCACACATGCCCTGGCCTCGGTGCGTGCGGTGGAAAACGCCCTGAATCTGGATGTGCCGGTGAATGCGCAGTATATCCGCAATATTATTCTGGCGGCGCACACCACCCATGACCATATCGTCCACTTTTATCAGCTTTCCGCGCTGGACTGGGTGGATATCACTTCCGCACTGAAAGCGGATCCGGCAAAAGCCTCTGCCATGCTGAACGGCGTGTCTGACTGGCCGCTCAACAGCACGCAGGAATTCATCAGAGGGCAGGATAAAATCAAGGCACTGGTGGAGAGCGGGCAGCTGGGGATTTTTGCTAACGGCTATTGGGGACATCCGGCAATGCAGTTGCCGCCGGAAGTGAACCTGATTGCGGTCGCGCACTATTTACAGGCGCTGGAATGCCAGCGCGATGCTAACCGCATTGTGGCGCTGCTGGGCGGCAAAACGCCGCATATCCAAAACCTGGCGGTCGGCGGGGTGGCAAACCCGATTAATCTCGACGGTATCGGTGTGCTGAACCTGGAACGCCTGATGTATATCAAATCATTTATCGACAAGCTGAATGATTTCGTTGAGCAGGTTTATAAAATTGATACTGCGGTTATTGCTGCATTTTACCCGCAGTGGTTTGAAACCGGGCAGGGCGCGGTGAACTACCTGAGCACGCCGGAATTCCCGACCGACGGCAAAAACGGCAGTTTTCTGTTCCCGGGCGGCTACATTGAAAACGCTGATTTAGCGACCTTCCGCCCGATCGATTCCCAGACGGATGCTTTCCTGCTGGAAGGCATTCAGGAAAGCTCGCCGCACTCCTGGTATCAGGATGAAGCGCCGCAAAAACCGTGGGAAGGCACAACTGAGCCGAAATACACCGGCTGGGATCCGGACGGTAAATACTCGTGGGTGAAATCGCCGACCCTGTACGGCAAAACCGTGGAAGTCGGGCCGCTGGCGAATATGTTCTGCAAACTGGCGGCGAAACACCCCGGTACAGAAGAAAAACTGAATGAAATTATCACGGTTTATCAGACCCTGACCGGCAATCCGTTAGAGGTGAAACAGCTGCACTCGACACTCGGGCGGATTATCGGCCGTACGGTGCACTGTTGTGAATTACAGGCGGTGTTGCAGAATCAGTATGCCGCGCTGATCGCCAATATCGGTACCGGGGATCACATCACGTATGTGAAACCGGAATTCCCTGCCACCGGTGTGATAAAAGGCGTGGGTTTCCTGGAAGCACCGCGCGGCATGTTATCGCACTGGGTGGTGATCAAAGACGGTGTGATCGAAAACTATCAGGCGGTGGTGCCGTCCACCTGGAACTGCGGGCCGCGCAATCACGATAATGTGGCGGGGCCGTATGAACAATCGCTGGTCGGGCTGAAAATTGCCGATCCGGAAAAACCGCTGGAAGTGGTGCGCACTATCCACTCATTCGACCCGTGCATGGCATGTGCGGTTCACATTGTTGATGTTGATGGCCGTGAAACGGTATCAGTGAAGGTGCTGTGATGCGGATTCTGGTATTAGGTGTCGGTAATATTCTGCTGACCGATGAAGCCATCGGTGTGCATATCGCGGAAGCGCTGGCGGAACGTTATATCCTGCCGGATTATGTGGACGTGATGGACGGCGGCACGGCGGGGATGGAATTGCTTGACAGCATGGCCGGGCGGGATCATCTGATTATCACCGATGCCATTGTGACGGCGAAAAGTGCCCCGGGCACCATCCGCATTCTGCGGGATGAGGAAGTACCGGCGCTGTTTACCAACAAAATCTCCCCGCACCAGCTGGGGCTATCCGATGTTTTGTCCGCACTGCGTTTTACCGGGGAGTTTCCGGCTAAACTGACGCTGGTGGGCGTGGTTCCGGCCTCGCTGGAGCCGGATATTGGTCTGACCCCGCAATTGCAGGCCGCTGTTGAACCGGCACTGCAACAGGTGCTGGCGGTACTGCGGGAATCGGGTGTTGAGGCGGTGAAGAAGGAGACGGCAGATGTCTGAGGATATTCAGGGCTTTATACACAGCCCGGCAACGCAGATCCGCGAAGCTTTTGAAAAGATAACGGCAGAGACTATGCACGATCTCACCTTCCTGCACCCGTCAATGCCGGTTTATGTCACGGAACTGACGCTGTTTGAAGGGCAGTGGACGGGGTGTGTGATCACGCCGTGGATGTTCAGTGCCGTGATTTTTCCGGGGCCGGATCAACTCTGGCCGCCGCGCAAAGTCAGTGAAAAAATCGGCCTGCGGCTGCCGTACGGCACCATAACATTCACGGTCGGTGAGCTGGAAGGGGTATCTCAGTATCTGGCGTGTTCGCTGCTGTCGCCGCTGCCGCATACTCTGTCCCCGCAGGAGGGAATGAGGCTGGCAGATGACAGTGCGCGTATGCTGCTCTCACTGCCGGTCACCGATCCGGATGCTCCGGTGATGGCCGGACGCAGAGCGCTGTTTACCGGTAAACCGGTGCCCCGGCATGCATGAGTTATCCCTGTGCATGAGCGCGGCGGACATTATCCGCGAGCAGGCTGAACAGCACGGTATTGCGCGGGTAACGGATGTCTGGCTGGAAGTCGGCGCACTGGCGGATGTGGAAGAGAGTGCGCTGCACTTCTGTTTTGATATCGCCTGCCGTGATACCGTGGCGCAGGGCTGCACACTGCATGTTGATGTTATCCCGGCACAGGCGTGGTGCTGGGATTGCAGCCGTGAGGCCGAAATTATGCAGCACGCCGGATGCTGCCCGCACTGCGGCAGTGAACGGCTGCGCATCAGTGACGGTGATGATTTGCGGGTAAAAAGCCTGGAAGGTGAGTGAGTGTCATTTTCCTGCCGTATTCAGCAGCCAGCGGGAAAAATGCTGCATGGCCGGGGTTTCCGGACGGGACTGTAACCGGGTCAGCCAGTAGCCGCCGAGGGTGATCTCAGCGGCAAACGGCTGTACCAGTGCGCCCGACTGCAACAGGCGGCTGAACATACTTACCGGCGCAATCGCTACCCCGGCACTCAGTTGCGCCGCTTCCGCCATGGCCAGTGAGGTATCAAACACCATGACCGGCTGTGACGGGGAAGGCGGTGTGCCGCCCGCACAATCCAGCCAGCGGCTCCACTCATCCCGGCGGAACGAACGCAGCAGCGTGAAGCGGTGAACATCATCCGGCTGCTGTAACTGCTCTGCAATCGCTGGTGAGCACAGCGGGGCGTGCGGTGCGCTGAAAATCAGTTCCGCGTCTGATTCATGCCATGCGCCGTTACCGAAACGGATCGTATAATCATGCCCTTCCGCCGCCGGATCCACGTGGTTATTGTGGGTGGAGATATGCAGATCAATATGCGGATGGCTGTCATAAAATCCGCTCAGACGCGGCAGCAGCCAGCCTGCGGCAAATGTCCCGACCACCCCCACTTTCACCCGCTCACGGAACTGCCCGTGAGAAAAACACTCCAGCGTGTCCGCAATCCGGTCAAACGCCTCGTTAAGCACCGGCAGTAATCCCTCGCCCTCATGGGTCAGCACCAGCCCGCGCGAAACGCGGGTAAACAGCGCACAGCTGAGCTGCTCTTCCAACACTCTGACCTGCTGGCTGACGGCGGCATGGGTGACATTCAGCTCAATCGCCGCACGGGTAAAGCTGAGATGACGGGCGGCAGCCTCAAAGGCACGCAGCGGGTTAAGGGGGAGATAACGTCTGACCATAATCCACCTGTAAGTTTTTCTTTAGGCTCTTGTTATAATTAACCGTTTGTTCTGTCCGGCGAATCTGACGATACTTGCCGCCGTTACTCACACACGGAAGGTTAATTCTGATGAAAAAATCATTATCTGCAACACTGATTTCTGCCCTGGTGGCGTTTTCCGCCCCGGGGTTTTCCGCCGCTGACAATGTCGCAGCGGTGGTGGACAGCACCATTAAACCGCTGATGGCACAGCAGGATATTCCCGGAATGGCGGTTGCTGTTTCCGTAAAGGGCAAGCCTTATTATTTCAATTACGGTTTTGCCGATGTTGAGGCAAAACAGCCGGTCACTGAAAATACACTATTTGAGCTCGGATCTGTAAGTAAAACTTTCACAGGTGTGCTGGGTGCGGTTTCCGTGGCGAAAAAAGAGATGTCCCTGAATGACCCGGCGGCAAAATACCGGCCTGAACTGACACAACCGCAGTGGAAGGGGATCACATTGCTCGATCTGGCTACTTATACCGCAGGCGGGCTGCCGTTACAGGTGCCGGATGCGGTGAAAAGCCGTGCGGATCTGCTGCATTTCTACCAGCAGTGGCAGCCGTCATGGCAGCCGGGCGATATGCGTCTGTATGCAAACAGCAGTATCGGCCTGTTTGGTGCTCTGACCGCCAACGCCGCAGGGATGCCGTATGAGCAGTTGCTGACCACGCGTATCCTGTCTCCGCTGGGGTTATCACACACCTTTATTACCGTGCCGGAAAGCGCGCAAAGCCAGTATGCGTACGGCTATAAAAACAAAAAACCGGTTCGCGTGTCGCCGGGACAACTTGATGCGGAATCTTACGGAGTGAAATCCGCCTCAAAAGATATGCTGCGCTGGGCGGAAATGAATATGGAGCCGTCACGGGCCGGTAATGCCGATCTGGAAATGGCAATGTATCTTGCACAGACCCGCTACTATAAAACCGCCGCGATTAACCAGGGGCTGGGTTGGGAAATGTATGATTGGCCGCAGCAGAAGGACATGATCGTGAACGGCGTGACCAATGAAGTCGCATTGCAGCCGCATCCGGTAACCGACAATCAGGTGCAGCCGTACAACCGCGCTTCCTGGGTGCATAAAACGGGGGCAACAACCGGTTTCGGCGCCTATGTGGCCTTTATTCCGGAAAAACAGGTGGCGATTGTGATCCTGGCGAATAAAAACTACCCGAATACTGAAAGAGTCAAAGCCGCACAGGCTATTTTGAGTGCGCTGGAATAATGTTTTTCCTGAACCGGCCCCGGCGGACACGGCGGGGCCGTAATTTAAGATTATTCCTTATGCAATAATTTGCTTTATGGGCTGTTTTATGGAGGATGAGAGTATCGGGCACTGACAGCTTCCGGCTGAACCGGATTTCACTGTGTGCTGCGGCAAACTGATGTCAGTCTCAACACACAGAGGAAAATGTTGTCATGGACGTTCTGCGTTTTATCCTCCGCTTACCTTTTATTCTGCTGCGTCTGGCAGCACGCGGTCTTGTTTATCTTTTTACGCTGCTGGGTTTTCTGCTGCGCCCGTTCACCGGACGGATCCGCTGGGCGGTACCGGGCTGGGTGACCTTTGCCGGTAATCAGCTTGTCCGGCTGGAGCGGGGGGTAAACCGCTATCCGAAAACTATTTTTGTCTTATTGCTGCTGACCGCTGCGGTGGCAGCGGGCAGTTATTACACGTGGCACTGGTATCAGAACAAACCCAAGCCGGTGGATGTTGCGCCGCTGGTGGTGCAGGATATTTCCGCGTCTGTGCAGCGCCCTTCGGCAGTGAATTATCACCGTGATGATAATTCAGCGCAGATTGTGGTGGTGACATTCTCCGGCTCTGCCGCCCCGGTGACGCTGATCGGCAAATCGGTCACTGCCGGTATTAGCCTGACCCCCGCAATGGAAGGTGAGTGGCAGTGGCGTAATGACCGCAAGCTGGTATTCACGGCGAAAAAAACCTTCCCGATGGGGAAAACCTACACCGTCGATATGGATGTCAAAACACTGCTGGCTCCGCAGGTGGCGTTAGCGGAGAAACAAAAGACCTTTACCACACCTGAGTTTTATTATCGCGGCGGCCGGGCGGAGTTCTATCAGGATCCGCAGGATCCGATGAAGAAACACGCCATCATCGGCCTGACCTTCAATGCTCCCGCTGATGTCAAAAATCTGGAATCGCGTCTGTCCATGACCCGTGACGGCAAGCCGGTGCCGTATACCGTCACTTATGATGATAAAAAACTCAAAGCCTGGATCCACTCCGGGCAGCTGGCACTCAATGATACGGACAGCGAAGTGCTGCTGACAGTCAGAGCCGGTGTCGGTGCAGCCGTTCCGGCCAATACCACGGACAAAGATGAAACCTTCCGTGTGATCGTGCCGAACCGCTACAGCCTGGATGTGACGGGTATCGACAGTCAGCTGGTGGAATCAGATGACGGAAAAGATCGCCGCGCCCTGATTGTGTCATTCTCCGACCCGGTGAATGAAAAACAGATCACAAAAGCGGTTCGTGCCCGTCTGCTGCCGGAAAAACATCCCGATTATCATTCTGAGGGTATTTACGACGACTGGAAACCGGATGATATCAGCGAAAAAGTCATTGCTTTATCAGAGCCGGTGGCGCTGACCACGGATGACAGCGAGCAGGAAAATCAGGCGGCATTCAGCTTCAGTTACAATGCCCCGGCCAACCGCTGGCTGCTGGTGGAAATCACCGGCGGTATGAGTTCAGCGGGCGGTTATTACCTGAAAACATCACGTTATCTGCCGGTACGCATCCCGGATTACCCGAAAACACTGCGCTTTATGTCAGACGGGGCACTGCTGTCGATGAAAGGTGAAAAACAGATCACCGTCGCGGCACGTAACTTCCCGGGCCTGCAACTGGATGTGAAACGGGTGATCCCAGGCCAGTTACAGCACATCGTCTCCTTTAAAGATAAAAACTTTACCTCAACGGATTTTAACCGTCTGAGTGATGAATACTTTACGGAGCACTTTACTTATCAGACGGCGCTGTCAGCCGCCAGGCCCGGCGATATTCAGTATAAAGGTATCGACCTGAGCAAATACCTTTCCGCCGACCCGTCCGCAAAACGCGGCATATTCCTGCTGAGCCTGCGGGCGTGGGATCCGGCTAAACCGGCGGAAGCCACGGAAGCGGAAAGTTATGACGAAGGGGATGAGGATTACGAAGAGGACGCGGTGCTCGACTCGCGCTTTGTGGTGGTCACTGATATGGGGATCATCGCGAAATCCTCCCTTGACGGCTCGCGGGATGTGTTCGTGCAGTCCGTGTATACCGGCGAGCCGGTCAGCGGCGCGAAAGTCTCGGTGGTAGCCAAAAACGGCACCACACTGCTGAGCCGGGTGACAGGCAGTGACGGCCACGCCGCATTCCCGCCGCTGCATGATTTCCGTAATGAGCAGATGGCGGTAATGTTCCTGGCGGAAAAAGAGGGGGATGTCTCCTTCCTGCCGGTCAATGCCTGGTATGACCGCCAGCCGGACTTCTCGCGCTTTGATATTTACGGCGACGAAACCCCGGAAGATCCGCGCACTCTCAGCAGCTATCTCTTCTCTGATCGCGGTATTTACCGGCCGGGAGAAACCTTTCATGCCGGGCTTATCACCCGCACCTATGACTGGAAAACTCCGCTGACCGGCATCCCGCTGCGGGCGGAGATCCGCGACCCGCGTGACACGCTGATGCATTCACAGCAGATTATTCTTGATGCCACCGGTTTCAGCGAACTGAGCTACACCACATCGGAAAACTCCCCGACCGGCGACTGGAATATCTATCTCTACCTGGAAGGTAAAGATGAGAACGATCTGCGCCTGCTCGGTACCACCACCGTGGTGGTGAAAGAGTTTGAGCCGGACAGCATGAAAGTGGCACTGAAACTGACGCCGGATCGTCAGCAGGGCTGGGTGAAACCGGATGAATTACAGGCAGCGGTTGATGTGCAGAACCTGTTCGGCACCCCGGCGCAGAACCGCCGTATCGCGACAAAAATGACCATGCGGCCGGTTTATCCGTCATTCACGCAGTATCCGGATTACCGTTTCTATGAAAACAGCCGCAGTACGGATAACTTTGAAACGCAGCTTGAAGAGCGCACCACCGATGAAAACGGTGCCGCACCGCTGGCATTAGGATTGGAAAACTACGCGGAAGCGACCTATCAGTTACAGCTGTTCACCGAAGCGTTTGAGCCGGGCAGCGGTCGTTCGGTCACGGCAGCGGCGCGGGTACTGGTCTCCCCGCATGACTCGCTGGTGGGTATCAAAGCGGACGGCGACACGGATTACATCAGTAAGGATGCAGTGCGGATGCTGAATCTGATTGCGGTGGATCCGTCACTGACCCGTATTGAAAAGAGCAACCTGAAGCTGGTGCTTCTGGAGCAGAAATACATTTCCGTGCTGATGCGTCAGCCGTCCGGGGTCTTCAAATATCAGTCCAGACTGAAAGAAACCCGGATTGATGAGCAGCCGCTGACCATCAGCAGCACCGGCACTGATCTCACACTGAACACCTCGAAACCCGGTCATTTTATCCTGCAGGTGGAAGATGCGGACAGTAATGTGCTGAACCGAACCGATTACACCGTTGCCGGTAACGCGAATATCACCCGCTCACTGGATCGCAATGCGGAACTGCAGCTGACGCTGAATAAAGAGGAATACAAACCGGGCGAAGAGATTGAAATTGCTGTCAGTGCGCCGTACACCGGCAGCGGTATTATCACCATTGAGCGCGACAAAGTGTATCAATGGGTATGGTTCCGCGCAGATACCACCAACTCGGTGCAGAAAATCCGTGTACCGGCAGAGCTGACCGGCAACGGCTATGTTAACGTGCAGTTTGTCCGCGATATCAACTCCGATGAAATCTTTATGAGCCCGCTGAGTTTCGGTGTGCAGCCGTTCCGTGTCAGCCATGAGGCGTTTAACGCGGGGATTTCGCTGACATCACCGGATGTCATGAAACCGGGTGAAAACCTGGCGGTTCATGTGAAAACCACCTCGCCGCAGAATGTGGTGGTCTTTGCCATCGATGAAGGCATATTGCAGGTGGCGCGTTACCGCCTGAAAGATCCGCTCGACTATTTCTTCCGCAAACGGGCGCTGGAAGTGAAAAGCACTCAGATCCTTGACCTGATCCTGCCGGAGTTCAGCAAAATGATGGCGCTGACCGCCGCACCGGGCGGGGATGCCGGAGATGGCATCGATCTGCATCTTAATCCGTTCAAACGCAAGCGGGATGAACCGGTGGCATACTGGTCGGGGATCACCGCAGTTGATGGCGACGCGGTCTTTAATTATCAGGTGCCGGATTATTTCAACGGTAAGATCCGCGTGATGGCGGTATCGGTTTCACCTGACCGCATCGGCCACACACAGAGCAGCACCACGGTACGGGATGACTTTGTGCTGACGCCGAATATTCCGGCCATGGTCTCCCCGGGCGATGAGTTTGATGTCTCCCTCGGTATCGCCAATAACCTGACCGGTCTGAACGGTGAAGCGGTGCCGCTGGATGTCACCGTCAGCGCCGATCCGGCACTGGAAATCACCGGCAGCAACCGTGCGCAGATCACCCTCGGTGAGAAGAAAGAGACGGTACTGTCGTTCCGCCTGAAAGCCAATGCGCTGCCGGGCACGGCGGATATCACTTTCCGTGTCACTTCCGGGGATAAATCGGCGGTCCGCACGCAGAACCTGTCAGTCCGTCCGGCCTCGGCTTACCGCACCCGCTCGTCTCTCGGACGGATGGACGGTAAACAGCAGCGGGTGACGGCGCTGCGGCAGATGTTTGATAACTATGCCAAACGGGATGCGCGGGTATCATACTCGCCGATGGTGATGAGCGAGGCGCTGTCGCAGTATCTGGACAACTATCCGTATAACTGTTCGGAGCAGATCACCAGCCGCGCCATTCCGCTGCTGTTCAGTCAGCGTAATCCGGAAATCAGCACACTGCAGTCACAGACAGCGATCCGCAAACAGCTGCAACAGACCATGACCACACTGCTGACGCGGCAGAACGGCCAGGGCGGTATCGGCGAATGGCAGGCGATGCCGGAAACCGATCCGTTTGTCACGCTGTATGTGGTGCAGTTCCTGCTGGAAGCACAGGACGCCGGTTATCCGGTGCAGGAATCGCTGCTCGGCTCCGCCAATATTTATCTGAAGAAAGTGGCGGCGAACCCGATGCTGAATACGCAGGATGATATGCGGATGCGTGCTTTTGCTGTCTATCTGCTGACCCGTCAGGGCGAAGTGACCACCGGACTGCTGGCTGAGGTGCAGACACAGATGCAGAGCCGTTATCCGGATTCGTGGCAGGCTGATCCGGGTGCGCTGTATCTTGCGGCATCCTACAAAATGCTGAAGATGGATAAACAGGCGGATATGATGCTGACACCGACGTGGAAAGCCCTGAACACGGCTTACAACAAAGCATGGTGGACACGGAGCTACCTCGATCCGCTGGTGCAGGACAGCACACGGCTCTATCTGATTGTCCGTCACTTCCCGGAAAAAGTGTCTGCTATCCCGCCGCAACTGCTGGAAAACATGGTGCTGCGCTTTAAAGAGGAGCGTTACACCACCTCTTCAGCCGCCATGAGTATTCTGGCAATGGAATACTACAGCCGTCATATGCAGCAGAGCGGTGCACAAGCCGGTGAACTCACCATCAGTGTCCTGAAAGGCAAAGACGCGCCTGACGTGATTTCGGTGATGAAAAATGCCTCCGCGACCGGAAAATTCGGTGACGGTATCAGTGAAATCCGCTTTGATAATCCGTCGGATAACCCGGCCTGGTATGTGGTGACAGAATCCGGTTTTGACCGCACACCGTCGCAGGCGGCAGTAGAGAAAGGGCTGGAAATCAGCCGTGATTACCTGAATGAAAAAGGTGAGGTGATAACCAGCGCGGTACAGGGCGAAAAAGTGTATGTCCGTTTGCATATCCGCGCCAATGCCAAACAGGGGCTGAATAATATTGTGGTGGCGGATCTGCTGCCGGGCGGGTTTGAGGTGGTGCGTCAGGATCCGGAAGCGGCGGACAGCCTGCAACTGTCACAGCTCCCGTTCAGCACCGGCCGCCGCTGGGTGCCGGACTTCACTGATGCCCGCGAGGACAGAGTGCTTATCTACGGCAGTGCTGCGGCGGATAGTCAGGAGTTTATCTATCAGATAAAACCGGTGAATACAGGGCGCTTTACCATTCCTCCGGCCTTTGGCGAAGCCATGTATGACCGGGAGATTCAGGCGCAGTCTGCGGCAGCCGGGGTCTTTACGGTTCTGCCGCCAGCCGGTGATAAACCCTGAATGCACGGGCGGTATCAGTCAGAATGAGCGGCATCCGGCGTATTTTACAGAACCTGGCGGCAGTGGTTATCCTGCTGGCGCTGTTTCTGACCGGATTCCGCCTCTGGCCGCACCCACCGCTCTCGGAGGGGCTGCCGTTGTCGGTGGCTTATTATGACCGCAACGGCACACTGCTGCGCCTGACACTGGCAAACGATGACCGCTACCGGCTGTGGACCCCGCTGGAAGAGATGTCACCCCTGCTGACACAGGGGACGCTGCGCTATGAGGATCGCTGGTTTTATCTCCATCCCGGGTTTAATCCGTACAGCCTCACGCGCGGTTTTTTTGTCAGTTACATCAGCGGGGAGCGGCTTCAGGGCGGTTCAACCATCACCATGCAGCTGGCGCGGATGCGCTGGCACCTCAACACCCGTACCCTGTGGGGAAAAACCGAACAGATCCTGCGGGCGGTGCAGCTGGAACTGAGCTATTCCAAGCACGACATTCTGGAAGCCTATCTTAACTATGCCCCCTATGGCCGGAATATTGAAAGCGCCGGGGCGGCCTCACTGGTCTATTTCAATAAAAAACCGGCGGATTTAACACTGCCGGAAGCTCTGACGCTGGCGGTACTGCCGCAGTCGCCGGGGTATCGTGTCACACCCGGTACGGCAGATATCAGTCAGCCGCTGATGCAGGCACGTAACCGGCTCTGGCAGCGCTGGCGGGAAGAACATCCGGATGATGAAAACATGGCGGCACTGTTTGAACTGCCGCTGATGCTGCGCCAGCCGGAGCAGATGCCTTATATCGCCCCGCATCTGATTGAGCAGATAGCGCGGCAGAACCGGTTCAGTGCTGAAAAACCACAGACAGTGGTCACCACGCTGGATGTGAATCTTCAGCGCATTGCCGAAAAACAGGTGGCTGCTTTTATCGCCCGCCGTCAGCAGGCGGGATTACACAATGCGGCGGTGCTCCTTGTTGATACCCGTGATATGGGTGTGCGGGCGCTGGTGGGCTCGGCGGATTATTACAACACGGCGATCCACGGTCAGGTGAACGGCACCAATGCCAAACGCTCCCCCGGCTCGGCGCTGAAACCCTTTATTTACGCCCTCGGGTTGGAGCAGGGCGTGCTGCACCCGCTGACCATTCTTAAAGATGTGCCGTCCACTTTCGGCAGCTACGCACCGGAGAACTTCGATCTGCGCTTTATGGGGCCGCTGCCGGCGACACAGGCACTGAATTACAGCCGTAATATTCCGGCGGTGGATATCGCGGCAAAACTCAGCAAACCGAATATCTATCAGTTTCTCCGTCTGGCCGGGCTCTCCGGGATGGCGGGGGAAAAACACTACGGGTTGTCGCTGGTCCTGGGCGGCGGTGAAGTGACCGCGCAGGAACTGGCAAAACTCTATGCGATCCTCGCCAACCGGGGCGTTCTGCGTCCGCTGCGGATGACTGAATCAGAACAGCCTGCTGCACCGGTCCGCCTGCTGAGTGAGGAAGCGGCGTTTATCACGCTGGATATGCTGGGGCAGCACCGCCGTCCCGGTAACAGCCTCGCGCAAAAACCGATGACACTGCCGGTGTACTGGAAAACCGGCACATCCTGGGGATTCCGTGATGCCTGGAGCAGCGGCATCACCGGCCCGTATGTGCTGGTGGTCTGGCTCGGGAACTTTGACGGCACCGGAAACAGTGCGCTGATTGGCGCAGAAGCCGCCGCACCGCTGTTTTTCAATATTATCGACAACATTATGGCGGAGTACCCGGCGCTGCGGGAGCCGGACTTTCCGCAACCGGAAAACCTCCGTCAGGTGGAGGTTTGTCTGGCCAGCGGCAACCTGCCGACGCCGTGGTGTCAGCGGCGGGGCAAAACCTGGTTTATCCCCGGTAAATCACCGATTGCGGTTGATACCATCTACCGCCCGGTGGCAACGGATAAAATCACCGGTGAGGTGGTCTGTCCGCCTTATGATCCCGCGCAGGTCAACATTGATATCTATGAATACTGGCCGTCTGATCTGGCCCGGGTGTTTGCCATGGCCGGTCTGCCGAAGAAAACCCCGCCGTCTGCCGCACACTGCAAAGGCGGCAACAGCCTGATCGGCGGCACTCCGCCGCGTATCACCTCACCGCTGCGCAACACCACCTACACACTGCGGCGGACAGCAAACCAGCCATCCTCTCTGTTTTTTACCGCCACTGCGGATAATGACAGCAGTGTGATTTACTGGTTTGCCGGGGATGCGTACCTCGGTAACAGCACCAGCCGCCGCCCGCTGGAATGGAAACCGGAAGCCGCCGGACGCTACCGTATCCGCGCCGTGGATGATCACGGCCGTGCAGATTCACGGATGATTCAGGTGGATATTCTGGGGGTGAGGGACAGGTGAGTTGTAAATACTCTCCCGGAACAGATTACATTCCGGGAGGGCGCTGATAATAAAACGGCTTATTTATTTTTTATCGCTGATACGTGAAAAATCCCACTCTTTTAACGCTTTTTCGGCCTCTTTATTGCCGTATTTTGCTGACAGTATCAGGTTATCCCGTGCTTTGCGCAGATCATCATCACTGCCGGTACCGACCAGTTTGTGATAATACATCCATGCGACCTTGAGTTTCGCCATTTCATGATGATTGCCCTGTTCAAGGGAGGTCATTTCATAATAGCGGGCAGCCTGCGGATAATCCTTTTCCAGCCCGGACTGACCGAAATAGAGCATATCACCGGCGAGGTGAGCGGTATTGCTGTCACCCAGTCTGGCTCCCGCATCAAAATACGCGAGGGCTTTTTTGCCATCCTCCGGGATGCCGCGCTCATTCGGTTTGCGGTAGAGATTCCCCAGTACGTTATACGCTCTGGCGTAGCCGTTTTTACCGGCGAGTTCATAGAAATAGAGCATTTTTTCCGTATCTTCCGGAACACGTTCGCCACGGGCATAGTTGACCCCCAGCGAGAATGCCGCCATGGCATCACCGCTTTCTGCTTTCTGCCGTTTCGCTTCAATTTCCTGTTCATAACGGCCGTATTGCTCATATTCCTGTTTTTTCTTAATCCGTTGCAGCACCGCATCATGTTCTGCATCTGTCAGTGTGTCAGTCAGTTTGTCTCCCTCGCGGGAACTGACATCGGCAAGTGAACCGTAGTAATACGCTTCGGCGGCATCTTTTTTACTGACGTAAGCGTTATACATACCTTTCAGGGCGTACGTGTTGTTATATTCCAGCGAGCGGTTATACCACGCGATGGCTTTATCCGGGTCGGGTGCGGTGTTGCAAAAGCCTTCAAGCCACGCATCCCCCATGGCTTTGGTCATGGTTTCCGGCGGCATCAGCATATAGTTATCGGTATTTTCCGGGTAGTCCGATTTTTTCAGCCACGCCGTCAGATACTGTTCCGCTTTAGCGGGATCGGCATCGTCACGGCGGCAGTATTCTGGTGATATATAGTATTCGTAGAGGGCTTCTGTGGCAGCAATATCGCCGTTATCATGACCTTTCTGCAGATAAGACAGTGCTTTATCTGTGTCATTATTCTGCCGGTAATAATTGAACAGGGCGATTTGCGCATCGGCCCGTTTATCTGCCTCCGCTTCCAGCAGTGCGAGATATTTTTTGTTATCCGCGTTATACAGAGAGCTGCCGTTGTTATCACTGAGAGTACCGTTATACAGCCGGGCCAGTGTATCAAACGCGGCTTTTGACACGGATTCATCACTGTTTTTCAGTCCGTTTTCCACCCGGGTGACAACACCGGCCCGCTCCGGTGAATCCGGTGGTATGCGGTTCTCTTTGAGCTGCATGACTGCCAGCAGGGTATCGGAGCAACTGTCACCTTTCTCCGCACCACGGCGTAATACCGCCATTTTGCCGTCATTGGTTTCCGTCGCCCCGGCCAGGGCGCAGAATGCAGGCAGATAACCGCTTTCCGCACTTTTTTCAAACCAGTAACGGGCGGCATCATCATTACCGTGGCTCTTATCGCGTTCCCCGGCGGCGTTCATGGCGCTGCTGTCCCCGGCCAGTGCCGGTTTTATCGTGCTCTCATAGAATGCGATATCTTCTGATACATCACGCGGCCCTTTGTAGGCACGTATCAGGACGATGGCTTTGTCCCAGTCCGGTGCGATAATCCGGCGCTGTGTTTTTTTATCGTACTCTCCCTTTGCATAGGTATCCGCCAGCAGGATGGTGGCATAGTTATGACCGGCATCTGCTGCCTTTTGCAGGTATGGCAGGGCTTGCTGCAGATCTTTTTGTGTGCCGCGTCCGAGAAAATAAGCATAACCGGTTTCATAGGCTGCATTCGGGCTTTCATCCGCCAGTTTTACGTTTATTTCAAACTGATCCATTGCCTCCAGTTCGTGAGCACCGTAATCACCGGTTTTGCTGAAATAATAGCGGGCTTTCTGACGATCCGCGCTGACAAGATTGCTGCCCTGCAGGTACTGTGTACCCAGATCACGCAGATAGCTGTTATTACCGGTTCCCGGGAGTTTATCGTACAGCGACAGTAGCCGTTTTTTATCCTCCGGGCTGAGTGTGTCTGTGCTTTTGTAGTTATCAATCAGAGCGGTGATGGCATTTTCGTGCCCGCCTTCGGCTGCCATTTTCAGGTAATACAGCGATTTTTCCGGATCCTGTGTCAGGCCGTGATTGCCGTTTTTCCAGGCGTAAGATAATTCATAGGCGGCTTCCGCATCCCCTTTCCGGACGCGGGCATTCAGGTCTGCCAGGGTATCACGGCTCTTTTTGACTTTGCTCAGGCGTGATTCTGTGAAACGGTAATCGCGGTCAGGAATTTTTTCATACCAGGCAATGGAGGCATTCAGGTCAGCGTTTACACCGTATTGACCTTCATAATAGATCTCGCCCAATTCATACATGCAGGCCCATTCACCGGCATCAGCACACTGTGTCAGGCGGGGTACAATATCGCGTTCCGTCAGTCCGGTTACCTTCAGAAATGCCTGATTCAGATTGCTCTGTGTACCGGGGCGGGTTGCGCTCTTCAGACGATTCACCATGTATTCACCGGCTTCCGGGCTGCCCTGATCTGCCGCTTTCATCATCAGTTCAATATCCGGACGCAGGATCTCATCGGTCATATCCGGTTTATCTTCCGCATCTTCCAGTTTCAGCCGCGCATAGTAATACGTGACATCGGAATCCTGACCCAGCAGCGGAGTAATCAGTTTCTGTGCTTCGGCGTTATTATCCCGCAGGGCAAGCAGGACCCAGAATTGTCTGGCAAGGAGGTCATTTTTGCCTTCGGAGAAGACAATCTGTGTGACATCATTCCATTCTTTTTCCGTCAGCAGGGAGCGGGAATATTCACTCTTCATGATTTCCAGCGCCAGCTTCAGCGCCTGTTCATTATCGCCGGTATTGAGGGAAATAAGCGCTTTTGCCAGGTGAGCATTGGCAGCGGGGGTATATTCGCTGGCTTTCTGATACAGCTCCATAGCCTGTTTGCGGTTTTTGACCGGATCTTCCCGCAACAGATAATCGGCATAAAAGTGTGCCTGGCGGTAGTTATTATTCTCTTCGGTATCTTTTTTCAGGAACGCAATAATCTCTTTTTCATCAATTTCACCACCGGTATCAAAGGAAAAATACAGATCCGTTAAACGCCGGTAAGCCTTATCCTGAAAATAGGGATTTTCTGACAGGGATTTATAGATCCCGACGGCTTTTTTTACATCCTGTTCAACACCGATACCTCTGGCGTATTTATAGGCCAGCTGATCCTGTGAATCTGCCAGCGGCGATAATTCTGCCGATTTTTTATTCAGTTCAAAGGCACGGACCGGATCATAAATATTCCCTTCCTGATCACCGTAACGTGCGGAAGCCAGCATCAGTGCCTCCGGGTCATCCGGATATTTTTCCAGTAATTTGGCTAAATACTCGGATATCTGTGTGTTGGTATCGTTATCCGGAAATTGATAGCTGTCGGCAAGATCCGCAATAATTCCGATTAATGCATCGTGGTGTCCGGTATCCGCAGCCTGTTTCAGGTATTCTGCTGCGCGTTCACGATCATAATCGAAGGCATCATCAAAACGGATATTACGGTGGATTTGATAAAGCAGATAAAGGGCATCGGGATATCCGGCTTCAGCTGCGGCTGTCAGATATTCAGGGTTTGTTTTGGTATCAAGATACCAGGTATAAAGGGCTTTCGGATCGTTTTTATCAATCAGCGGCTGTAAATAACGGAGGGCTTTTTCTTTATCTGTGATGACCCCCGTTCCCTGCATATAAGTATCATAGAGGGCGTAACGGGCATGAAGATTACCGTTCTCTGCCATCTTTTCCAGTTTTTTCAGCCGTGCTGCTGTTTCATCCGTGGTTTCTGCGCCGTAGAGTGATAGCGCTTTCGGCATAATATCTTCTTCACTGAGTGAGCTTATTTGTGAAAAAGCCATATAACGGTATTTTTTTGCCTGTCCGGGGTCGGCTTCTATTCCGTGACCGCCGGTCTCGTATATCCGGGAAAGTAACATGGCGGGGAAGATAAATTGTTCACTGAGCAGAGGTGTCAGGATCTCAACGGCTTTTTTATAATCTTTATCATATTCGTAAGCGATATAACCCAGGGCGAATTTAGCAAAAAACGACCCCTGATCGGCGGCGGCGGTCATATATTTTCGCGCCTGCTCTGCATCTGACGGAATATTTTCATATTTATCGTGCAGATAAATACTGCCCAGTAATTCCTGTGCCTCACGTACACCGGCTTCTGCCGCAGCGTTCAGTGAGGTAATACCGTACGGATCCTGTTCGGTATAAGGCACTCTGCCGTGATAGCGGTAATAACCGAGGTTATATAACGCGTTTTTATTACCGGCTTTCGCAGCCCGTTCCAGCCACTGATAACCCAGCACCGCATTTTCCGGTGTACCGTTGCCGCTGAGATACATGACTGACAGCGCATAAGCAGCCTGCGGATCCTTTTCCGCTTCGGCGGAAAAATAGCGGAATGCCCCGTCAGTATCCCCGGATAAATACAGCTCATAGCCCTTATCTGCAGGGGTAGTGCCGGACGTCACAGAATAGGTCAGCCAGGCCCCGCCGGACAGTGCAATAGCTATAAGCAGAGCAATCCTTAGTTTACGTTGCTTTGTCATATCATCCCTTATACGGATTAATTTTAAACAGAAAGTGAAGAATAAAAAATTTGACTTAGTGTAACGGAATGGAGCGGTAATTCAATGTGATTGGATAAGGAAAAAACAAATAAAAACATTATGTTATTTTATGGTGGTATCCGGGGAGCTGTTTTTTGATTCGGGGGAATTGTTATCCGGATCTGGTGAGTTCGTCCGCAGGTATAATCGGCCGGCATTTAACAGCGCTGCGTTGTCAGTCAGTAAACATACGCCACGAATATTCATTTCTGTGTCCTGAATCGTTTGCATTCGCACTTTCCGGCGGTATCATTCTGAGAATATGAACATTTTCCGGGGGCAATCCGGTTTCCCGGCTGTAATATCTTTTAGGATCTCTTATGACTGACTCTAATTTTTCCCAAACGGCTGCATTTATATGGTCGGTAGCCGATTTACTGCGCGGTGATTTTAAACAATCTCAGTACGGGCGCGTGATCCTGCCATTTACACTTCTGCGTCGTCTTGAATGTGTGTTAGCCGGGACCAAAGAAACCGTTGTGGCAAAAGCGGAAGAATTAAAAAAAAGCCCACTGCCGGAAGACGCTAAAGAGAAATTTCTGTTGCGTGCCAGTGGTCTGACATTCTTCAATGCGTCGCCGATGGATCTCGGCAAGATGGGGCAGAATGATATTAAAGCCAACCTGGAAAATTATGTTCAGTCATTTTCAGCGGATGCGCGTGAAATCTTCGAACATTTTAAATTCAGCGAGTTTGTCGGTCTGCTGGATGATGCCAACCTGCTGTTTAAAGTTGTTAAGAAATTTGCCACCACCGATCTCAGCCCGGAGAAAATTTCCAATCATGATATGGGGCTGGTCTTTGAAGAACTTATCCGCCGTTTCGCGGAAAGTTCCAACGATACTGCTGGTGAGCACTTCACCCCGCGCGATATTGTGCGTCTGACCACCTCGCTGGTGTTTATGGAAGATGATGAAGCGCTGACGCAGGACGGTATCATCCGCACCATTTACGACCCGACGGCCGGGACAGGCGGATTCCTCTCTTCGGGAATGGAATATGTGCATGAATTGAACCCTTACGCGGTGATGCGTGCCTTTGGTCAGGAGCTGAACCCGGAATCCTACGCTATCTGTAAAGCCGATATGCTGATCAAAGGTCAGGACGTCAGCCGCATCAAACTGGGTAACACCCTCTCTAATGACCAATTGCCGCAGGATCAGTTCGATTACATGCTCTCTAACCCGCCATTTGGCGTGGACTGGAAAAAGATTGAGGGTGAAATCAACGACGAACATACACAGAAAGGTTATAACGGTCGCTTTGGCCCGGGCCTGCCGCGTGTTTCAGACGGCTCGCTGCTGTTCCTGATGCACCTGATCAGTAAAATGCGTGACAGCTACAGTGCGGACGGTCATTTAACCCATGGCGGGCGTATCGGGATTATCCTTAATGGCTCCCCGCTGTTTACCGGCAGTGCGGGCAGTGGTGAGAGTGAAATCCGCCGCTACATTCTGGAGGCAGATCTGCTGGAAGGCATTGTCGCGTTGCCGACCGATATGTTTTATAACACCGGCATTGCAACGTATGTCTGGATCTTATCGAACAACAAATCTCCGGAGCGTAAAGGCAAAGTGCAGTTGATTGATGGTACTCATCTGTACGGTAAAATGCGCAAGTCACTGGGTTCCAAACGTAATCTGATGGGCGAAGACGATATCAGGCTGATCACGCAGACCTTCGGGGACTTTGAGGTGGTGGATGCCACCACTCTGGAAGAACTGGGTCTGGAAAAAGCGACAGAACAAAAATCCAACCGCGGCCGCCAATCTGCCACATCCAAAACCGAAACACTGAAAACCTTTGCCAGTAAAATCTTTAACAGTACCGATTTTGGTTATCGCCGCCTGACCATTGAGCGCCCGCTGCGGCTATCCGCTCAGGTTACGGATGAAGCGATTGCCGGTCTGCGCTTTGCACCGAAGCCGTTTAACGCGCCGATGGAGCGTCTGTATGAGGAGTTTTCTTCACAGTGGCAGGAAGATAACTACGGTGACTTCTCAGAAACGGAAACAGAAGCGCGCGCCATCATTAAAGCCGAATTTGCCGAACTGAAAGAGAAGCAGATTAAAGACCTGCTCGACAGCAAACTGTGGCTGGCACAGCGCGGGTTAATGGAAAAAGCGCAGCAGATTCAGACAGCACTTGGTACGCAGGCGGGTGGTAAGACGCTGGTGAGCAACGACTTTAACCAGTTTCAGCTGACGCTGAAAGGGGCTGTCAAAAAGGCGGGTGTGAAGCTGGATGCGAAAGAAAATAAACAATTTATTGATGCCATCACCACGAAGAATCCGGACGCCGAGCCGGTGGTGAAGAAGACGCTGAAAGAAGATGCTCAACCGCTGTACGGGGCGTTTGAGTACAACGGTAAAGTGGTCGAGTTTGAACAGGACGGCGATCTGCGGGATAACGAAAACGTGCCGCTGGATCCGAAACTTTCAACCAGCGACCTGATTGAAACCTATTTTAAAGCAGAAGTTCAGCCCCATGTCGCCGATGCCTGGATTAATGCCGATAAGCGCGATGCGAAAGATGGCGAAGTGGGGATTGTGGGTTATGAGATTCCGTTTAACCGCCATTTCTACGTCTATCAGCCGCCGCGCCCGCTGGAAGAAATTGATGCCGATTTGGATGCGGTCAGTGCCGAGATTATGAAGCTGCTGCAGGAGGTACATTCCTGATGACGAAATATAAGGCGTATCCGGAATATAAGGATTCCGGGGTTGAGTGGGTAGATTCAATACCTTCTCACTGGGAAGTAAAGCCTACGTTTGCTTTGTGTGAAGCATCCTCTCAGAAAAACATTGAGGGTGCTGAGAATAATGTACTTTCATTAAGTTACGGGAATATTATTCCCCGGGATGTTGAAACGAATTTTGGTCTTCTTCCCGAGTCATTTAATTCATATCAGATTGTTAGTTGTGGAGATGTTATTTTAAGGCTAACAGACTTGCAAAATGATAAAAATAGTTTGCGTGTTGGTTTGGCAAAACAAAAAGGCATTATTACCTCTGCTTATTTAAAATTGAAATCTAAAAGTATTATAAATCCTAATTTTCTTTATCGACTACTGCATTCATACGATACAACAAAGGTTTTTTACGGAATGGGTGGTGGTTTGAGGCAATCAATGAAGTTTGAGGATTTCAGAAGGTTACCACTGCTTTTACCATCATATGAGGAGCAAATCAAGATATCTGCTTTCCTCGATCACGAAACCGCAAAAATCGATAACCTTATTGAAAAGCAACAGCAACTGATTGAACTGCTAAAAGAAAAACGTCAGGCAGTAATTAACCATGCTGTGACGAAAGGATTAAACCCGGATGTACCGATGAAAGATTCGGGTGTTGAGTGGTTGGGGGAAGTACCGGAGCATTGGTTATGTACGAAAATTAAATATATATCACTCCTAACTCCTAAAAAATCATCTGTAAATTTAAAAATGAATGATGAATGTACTTTCATTCCTATGGAAAAATTGAAAAGAAACTCACTTGTAACAGATGAAAGTAAACTAATAAAGGAAGTGGTGTGTGGTTATTCTTATTTTGAAGATTATGATCTCCTGTTGGCTAAGGTTACACCATGTTTTGAAAACAAAAATATTGCTGTAGCTAGCGGTCTAATTAATAGAGTCGGCTTTGGTTCTACAGAAATATATGTTTTGAGGCCAATTAAAAAAGTTCAGGTAAATTATTTATTATATCGACTTCAAGAAGATAATTTTATACAAGCTGCAACAGGAGCAATGACTGGCGCCGGTGGGCTGAAGCGTGTACCTTCAGATTTTTTACTTAACTATCCTATTGCTATTCCACCAAGGTGTGAAATGAATGCAATTGTTGATTTTCTCAGTGAACAGGAAACTCGTTACGATTTGATGGAAAATAATGCGGTACATACTGTTAAACTTCTTCAAGAACGCCGCACCGCCCTAATCTCCGCCGCCGTCACCGGTAAAATCGATGTCCGCGATTGGGTTGCCCCTGATACTCAGGAAATAGAAAAAACCGAGGAGACTGCCGCATGAGTATGGACAGCACCAAAGAGCTGATTTTCCAGGACGAAATAATTGCTCAGATGATCGATAAAGGCTGGGTTCGTGGTAAATCAGACGGCTATGATCGCGAACGTGCGCTGTACTCACAGGATGCGCTGACGTTTGTGCAAACCACTCAGCCGAACGAGTGGGAAAAATTTGCCAAAATTTATCCCACCGATACCGAACGTCACTTCCTCGATGTGCTGGTGGCGCAACTGAAAAAAGCAGATATCAATGCTACGGATATGCTGTCGCGGACTTATGGCACACTCGGCGTATTACGTCATGGTATCAAAAGCCATAATGCGCGGTTTTCCCTGTGCCAGTTTAAACCGGAACACACTCTCAATCCGGAAACTTTGGCGCGCTACAAACAAAATATCTGCCGCATAGTTCCTGAGCTGGTGTACAGCCCGCATGCATCAAAAACCGCATATGAAGAAACCGGTGTAAAGGCGAAGAAATGGCGTATCGACCTGGTATTGTTCATCAATGGCCTGCCGGTAGCGACGCTGGAGCTGAAGTCTGAATTTAAACAGACGGTGCAAAACGCGATGACGCAATATAAGAAAACGCGTTTGCCTAAAGATCCCGTTACCAATAAACCCGAACCACTGCTGACCTTTAAACGCGGGGCGCTGGTGCATTTTGCTGTCAGTCAGTACGACGTGTTTATGACGACCAGACTTGATGGTGATAAAACCTTCTTCCTGCCGTTTAACAAAGGTACCCATGATGGCGGAGCAGGCAATGATATCCCGGAAGATGAAAATGATTACGCCACCAGTTACCTGTGGAATGAGGTGCTGCGCCCGGAGAATCTGCTGAAAATTCTCGCCAGCTTTGTGCATCTGCAAATTGAAGAGAAAGAAGAGTGGAACGGCCTGAAAGGTAAAAAAGAGAGCCTGATTTTCCCGCGCTACCATCAGTGGGACGTGGTGAATAAGCTGATCACTGCTGCGGTGGCAGAAGGCACCGGCAATAAATATCTGGTTCAGCACAGTGCGGGGTCGGGTAAATCCAACTCTATCGCCTGGACTGCCCATCAGCTCTCCCGCCTGTATGATGCGAAAGGTGAAAAACAGTTTCACTCCGTGATCGTGGTGACGGACCGTACTGTGCTCGATGATCAGTTGCAGGATACTATCTATCAGTTTGAACATCAGGATGGTGTGGTCGGGCGCATCAATAACAAAGAGGGCGATGGCTCCAAATCGGAGAAACTGGCTGCGGCGCTGGAAAATTCGCAGCCGATCATTATCGTCACCATCCAGACCTTCCCGTTTGTATTAAAGGCGATTGAAAACAGCGTCAGCCTCAAACAGCGTAAATACGCGGTGATTGCCGATGAAGCGCACTCCTCACAAAGCGGCTCTACGGCACGCCAACTGAAGGAAGTGCTGATGACCGAAGAAACGGATGATGATGTGGTGATGTCGTCAGAAGATATTCTGGATGCTACCGTCGCCGCGCGTAAAGGCAGCAATAACCTGAATTATTATGCCTTTACCGCCACACCAAAAGCCAAAACACTGGAGTTGTTCGGTCGTCGCCCTGATCCCTCTGAACCGGCGTCAAAAACCAACAAACCGGAAGCGTTCCACGTATATTCCATGCGTCAGGCCATCGAAGAGGGTTTTATTCTTGATGTCCTGAAGAATTATACCAACTACAAAGTCGCTTATAAGCTGCTGCAAACGTTGGGTGACCCCGATTGTGAAGTGGACAGTAAAAAGGCCAAAATAAAGCTGAATCAGTGGGTTACGCTGCACGATCATAATATATCGCAGAAAGTGAAAGTGATTGTTGAGCACTTCCGTAAGCATGTCATGCACTTGCTGGGCGGTCAGGCGAAAGCCATGGTTGTGACCAGTTCGCGTAAAGCGGCGGTACGCTACAAGCTGGCATTCGATAAGTATATTTCTGATAATAAATACCAGAAAATCAATGCAATGGTGGCATTCTCCGGTGAAGTTGAATTCAATGAGGACGACCATAACAGCCCTGAGCTGCTTAACCAGAAATTCACTGAAAACAATATGAATCCCGGGCTGAAAGGCCGGGACATGCGTAAAGCGTTTGATACCGATGACTATCAGGTCATGCTGGTGGCCAATAAATTCCAGACCGGTTTTGATCAGCCTAAACTGTGCGCCATGTATGTCGATAAAGCGCTGGGCGGCGTGGAATGTGTACAGACGCTGTCACGCCTGAACCGTATCTACCCGGGGAAAGCGCAGTCAGGCACGTTTGTGCTCGATTTTTATAATGAACCGGACGATATTCTGGGTGCTTTCCGGCCGTATTATCAGACAGCAGAATTAAACGATGTCAGTGATCCTCAGCAGGCTTTTGAGCTATTTGAAAAACTCCGGGCTGCCGGTATTTTTCAGTGGAGTGAAGTAGAGCAATTCTGTGAAGCCTTCTTCACCAAAAATAAATCCAATGCCGCCATCAGTAATATTTGTAAACCTGCTGTCCAGCGCTGGAAGCTGCGTTATGTCTCCGCGATTGATGCGTATGTTCAGGCGAAAGAGATGTTTGAACGCGTCAAAAAATACGGGGATGTGGTCGTAACCACTAATGCAGAGAATAACGTTAAAGCCTGTAAGCAGGAAAAAGATAAGCTGGATATTTTTAAGAAAGATCTCGGCAGCTTTGTCCGTTTTTACGAGTTTATGTCACAAATCGTGGATTACGATGATAAAAACTTAGAAAAACTGAGCCTTTTTGCCCGCCATCTGCGCCCTTTATTGCATGAGCAGCGTATCGAAGAAGATGAGATTGATCTGAGTAATGTTGAAATGAGCCATTACCGTCTGTCTAAGCTCCATGAACAGAATCTGAAGCTGCAGGAAGATACGGAAGACTATAAACTCACGCCGGTTAATGATATTGGCACCGCGAAACCAAAGGACAAGAAAGAAGAGTTTTTGTCGAATATTCTGGCACGTCTTAATGACCTGTTTATCACCGATAATCTCACTGATAAAGATATGATCAATTATGCTTTCACTGTGCGTGACAAACTGTCGGAAAATCAGGCGGTGATGACGCAGATAGCGAACAACACCCGTGAACAGGCCATGCTGGGGGATTTCCCGAAAGCCATTGATGATGCCGTTATGGACAGCAACGACGCCCAGCAGGAGATGATGATGCAATATCTGTCTAATCCTGAGCTGGCGAAAGGCTTTGCCCGTGTGGTGTTTGATATGCTGAAGGGCGCATGAATTTTTATTGATATCTGATAAGCAGATGGTCGTTTATGACAGGACAAAATATGGATCTGACATCAAAGAATTTGGATGAATTTTTACGGGACAGAATGAATGCCAATAAGAATAGTAAGTGGGGAAAATCTTACCGGGAATTAGTCGAACGGGTTAAAAGAGAATCCCCCGATTTTTCTGATGGTATTATCCGCGAGATTTGGTACACCCGCGGAAATGGGGTCGCCAGTCTGAACCAGGGCGGAATGTCCAAAGAGGAATTTGATAATGCGCAACACGAGTTACGTGAATTAACCAAAACGATTTCGTCGGGATGCAATCAGGATGTTCTCGGAAAGGCATACCAGCAGATACGAAGTTTAGTGAAAAGCCATGTTCTCCGGAAACATTACTGGGCACTCTGTCACCGGGCATTTGCTGCATTCTACCCTGATAAACTGAGTTCGGTTATTAATGAGTCGGCATTTTCTAAAGTTTATTTTTTCCTTAATAACCGGTTTGAATTGGGATTATCAAAAGATAACGGGAACTGGCTGGAGAGAAATATCTGGCTGAAAACAGTGTTGAATAATGCACTGGATAATAATGCCGATGATGTTGAGCTTAATATGTCATTGTGGTATCTGTATGAAGATATTGAAGCTAATAATAACAGTATTCGTGATACTTCGGCTGAAATTATCGACGAAGAAATCGCCACAGAATATGAACATGGACGTGATTACAGTATTCCGAAAAACCAAATTTTGTATGGCCCGCCGGGAACGGGAAAAACGTACAAAACCATTGAACTTGCCGTTCAGGCCTGTGAACCTGAAAAATATACAAAGTTAACCGGATTTAAAGGAAAACAGTTCAGGGAACCATTGAAAAAGTTGTACGATGAACTTATTGATCAAAAACGTATTCGTTTTGTAACATTTCATCAAAGCTTTGGATATGAAGAGTTTATTGAAGGTTTACGGGCTGAAACAAATAATGGCAATGTCAGTTATGAAATAAAACCCGGTATTTTTCGACAGATTTGTGACGATGCATTGTTAGGGCAGGGCGATTCTGGTAACCGGCCTGAACTTGAGAGTGCCATCGAAAAATTTAAAAAAAAATGTACTGAAGATGACGGTGTTGATCTAAAAACTGCTACTGGTAAAGGGTTCCGTGTCAGGTATACAAACAATACCACATTCCGGGTATACCCGGATGCGAATGAAAAATTAGAGTATGGATATCCTGCATCTATAAAGCATATTATTAGTCTTTATTATCACAATGAAGCAGGAATTTATAACTTGCCGTATGTCAAGGGTATCCTTAGTTATCTGATTAGAACATACAATATTGCACCTGCGGTAAAATTAATTCCTGATGGGAAAAAACAAAATTATGTTCTTATTATTGATGAAATAAACCGGGGGAATATTGCAAAAATTTTCGGTGAACTGATTACGCTGATTGAATCTTCAAAGCGTCTCGGAGAACGGGAAGCTCTGACGGTAAATCTTCCGTATTCATCGGATACTTTCGGAGTACCTAATAACCTGTATCTAATAGGCACGATGAATACGGCGGACCGTTCACTGACTACTCTGGATACTGCATTACGCCGCCGGTTTGAGTTTACGCCATTATTACCGGATAGTGAGGCTCTGGGCAATACCGATATTATGGGAGTTAATCTTTCACGGTTACTCGGGACGTTAAATCGCCGTATCCGGGTATTGTATGACAGTGAGCATACGTTGGGGCATGCTTATTTTATCCCTGTTATTCAATTGAAAGAAACACAGGAAGAGGCATTTAAGATTCTTCAGCGAGTGATGAAAAATAAAGTTCTTCCGTTGCTGGAAGAGTATTTTTATAACGATTGGGATAAAATACGGTTGGTACTCGGTGATAATCAGAAAAAGGATGATTCATTACGTTTTGTTCGCCAGGTCAGTGAACAACAGAATCTCATTGAGCTGTTTGGTCAGGATGTTCCGGATGAGCTTGATGAAGCCGGGATGAGCTTTCAGTTATGTTCTGACGATGATGCAGTGTGGAATAATCCTTTGGCATATCAGCAAATTTATGATCCTGAAGCGTTAAATAATGAGAATAACTGATGCCAAAAGGTAAGGTAATTACACTTTTTGAACATGGATATCTTGTCAGCGAACGGGATAAAGATAAGGCAAACTATGCCAGGCCGCTGCCTGAACCGGCTTTTCGATGGCTCGAACAACGTTGCCTGAAAGATAAGGATACGGTTGACCAGCGGCTGCTGACACTTTGTGTACGGGCGGGTGTTAAGGTTTTACAGGTAAAAAACTATGTAGGTGTTCTCGCTTTGCCGAAAGGTATCCGCATTGAAATTTTACCAAAAACAGGGAAGAAGGATCCTGATGCCGGCCTGTCCCGCACTCAGTTGCTGATGATGCTGCGTACATTGAAAACATTTCGCTGTATTGCCAGCACAGATACATTCATATCCACATCAAAAATGACATTACCGGATATTTTTGTTGGCCAGTTTATTCGTAGTCTTCAGATATTACTCAAAAAGGGAATTAAAAGTGATTACCTCCGGCAAAGTAAAAATAGTGCCTGGCTTAAAGGTAAATTACTGGTCAGTAAGCAGATAAAAGCAAACAGCATTCGGCGTGATCGTTTTTTTGTTGAATATGATGAATACCGTGTTGAACGCATGGAAAATCGTATATTGAAAACTGCGGTTGAAAAAGTATACGACGAAGTTTACAGCCCTCAGCTGCGTCTGGGATTGCGTAAATTTCGTGACTTATTTGAAGCAGTTCCGATGATAAGTGATCCGGCAATTGCGTTCAGAAGTTTGGTACCTGACAGACATATGCAGCATTATGCACTTCCACTCGAGTGGGCAAAACTGATCTTAAGCGGAAACTCACCTCACTGCATGAGTGGGAATGCTGAGGCTGTATCATTGCTATTTCCGGCAGAAGCTGTTTTTGAGGCATTTATTTCACAGTGGATGAGACATCATATGAGTGATGATTGGGGAATAAAATGTCAGGCCAGACAACATTCACTTACTTATTATAATGATAAGGATTTTTTTCAGCTCAGACCGGATATATTATTGGTACCAAAACCGCATACACAGGATTTACCACAGATATGTGATGCAAAATGGAAAATCATCAGCTCTGAAGATGGCGGGATAAAAAAGGCCGGGTTATCACAAGGTGATTTTTATCAGATGTATGCCTATGGTATGAAATATCTGAACGGAAAAGGAAATATTTTTCTGATTTACCCTGCTCATGAAGGTTTTAAAAAACCATACCAATCTTCATTCATGTTTAATTCTGAACTGCGACTATGGGTTGTACCTTTTGATCTGAAAAAGAGTATTAAGGATTCCGGTAAGATACTGCGACAGCATTTTGCAGAGATTTCAGAATCAGCGGGTGCTGAAAGAATCGTTTAAAATGGTATAAAAAAGGACTCAGATAATTTTTTATCTGAGTCCCTGATAAATCTGGTGGCCCCTACTGGACTTGAACCAGTGACCAAGCGATTATGAGTCGCGTGCTCTAACCAACTGAGCTAAGGGGCCGAGTGAGGATGATTATACTGCCTGTTTCCGGCGGGGTCTAGCGTTTCTTGTCTATCTGACTGTTTTATGAGCGGAATATTGACTTCGGAAAATGATTGATGTGCGGTAATTGTGTAAATGAATGACTGTGTGTCCGGTAATGGGTCAGCATAAAAAAGGCGCCGTTAAACGGCGCCTGATAATGCTCTGATCCTGAAGCGGATTATTCGTCGAGGAAGCTGCGTAACACTTCAGAACGGCTCGGGTGGCGCAGTTTGCGCAGTGCCTTCGCTTCGATCTGACGGATACGTTCGCGGGTAACGTCAAACTGTTTACCCACTTCTTCCAGCGTGTGGTCAGTATTCATATCAATACCGAAACGCATACGCAGTACTTTCGCTTCGCGCGGGGTCAGGCCGGCCAGTACTTCATGAGTCGCGGAACGCAGGCTCTCTGAGGTGGCTGAATCCAGCGGCAGCTCGAGGGTGGTATCCTCGATGAAATCCCCTAAGTGCGAATCTTCATCATCACCAATCGGCGTTTCCATTGAGATTGGCTCTTTGGCGATTTTCAGCACTTTGCGGATCTTATCTTCCGGCATCAGCATCCGCTCTGCCAGTTCTTCCGGTGACGGCTCACGGCCCATCTCCTGAAGCATCTGGCGGGAGATACGGTTGAGTTTGTTGATAGTCTCAATCATATGCACCGGGATACGGATAGTACGCGCCTGGTCCGCGATAGAGCGGGTAATCGCCTGACGGATCCACCAGGTGGCATAGGTTGAGAACTTATAACCACGACGGTATTCAAATTTATCAACCGCTTTCATCAGACCGATGTTACCTTCCTGAATCAGATCCAGGAACTGCAGGCCACGGTTGGTGTATTTTTTCGCGATAGAGATAACCAGACGTAAGTTCGCCTCAACCATCTCTTTTTTCGCACGGCGGGCTTTCGCTTCACCGATAGACATGCGGCGGTTAATATCTTTGACCTGTTCAATGGTCAGGCCGGTTTCTTCTTCAATCTGACGCAGGCGTTGCAGGCTGCGTTCAACTTCTTCCGCGACATCCTGCAGCTTTTCAGACCACGGTTTGTTCATCGCGACAGCAGCCGTAAACCAGGAATCACTGGTTTCATTGCCGGTGAACAGGGTGATGAAGTTTTTCTTCGGCATTTTGCTCTGCTCAACGCAGAGTTTCATAATGTAGCGTTCCTGCTGACGGACACGATCCATCATTTCACGCATGTTGTTGACCAGATGGTCAAACTGCTTCGGAACTAAACGAAACTCTTTGAAAACTTCAGAGAGTTGCTGGATTTCCGCATTGGTGTTCGGGTGGTCGCGGCCGTGAATTTTAATCTGCTGACGCGCTTTTTCATGCTGCACACGCAGCGCTTCGAATTTCTGACGAGCCAGTTCAGGATCGATGCTGTTATCGTCATCGCTGTCACTGTCATCCTCTTCTTCTTCGTCTTCGTCGTCGTCATCTTTGTTTAATTCTTCGGCCGGCAGCTCAGAACCGATGTTGGTTGCGGTTGGTGCCAGATCTTCTTCCGCGTTCGGGTCAACAAAGCCGGTAATCAGGTCAGAAAGACGGACTTCGCCTGCTTCAACGCGGTCGTACTGATCGAGTAAATACGTGATTGCCTCAGGATATTCAGCAACGGAACACTGAACCTGATTGATGCCATCTTCGATGCGCTTGGCAATGTCAATTTCGCCTTCGCGGGTCAACAGTTCTACCGTCCCCATCTCACGCATATACATGCGCACAGGGTCAGTGGTCCGGCCAATTTCCGATTCTACACTTGAGAGGACTTGTGCTGCAGCTTCGGCTGCATCATCATCGGTGTCTGTTGAATTCTCTGCCAGCATCAGATCATCAGCATCAGGTGCTTCTTCCATTACCTGAATGCCCATGTCATTGATCATCTGGATAATATCTTCGATCTGATCAGAATCGACGATATCTTCAGGCAGATGGTCATTGACTTCAGCATAGGTCAGATAGCCTTGCTCCTTACCACGGGTGACAAGAAGTTTCAGCTGTGACTGCGGGTTTTGCTCCATAAGACGGTATCCACACTTCTGAGTATTTAGGTTTGTGTTGGTCGGCAAAACAACTTAGCCAGCAACAATAACAATCAAGGATTTCTTTTCTTCGGCCATGAACCTTGGTGACATGGCATGCAGGGCTGTTCCTGCTGTCTGCGGCACTTAAGCCGTTATATTCATCATCGTTTAATAATAATACTTATTGCCGGACCCGTACGAGAAGACTCACTTCATTGCGCTCTTCCGGGGTCAGACCTTCTGTCCGCTCTTTGGCGATCAGGAAGTTAAATCTATCATTGAGTGCAGATACCACCAGATGATTTAAGGCATCTTTGAAGGTTTTTTCTGCTATCTCATCTATCTCTATATCGTTCCATCCGGCCAGTTTTTCAAGCTGTGGCGCTAATTTATTATCACGGTAGTGTTCCAGTAACTGACCGGTGGTCAGCCCAGGTTGTGATAAACAGGTATCAATCAGCTCCCTGAATAATGAAAAACCGGCAATACGGCTGGTATCAATGGATTCCAGCGGCGGCACTAACTGTGCAAACTGCGGATTCTGTACCAGCAGGGCAATCAGGATCCGCATAGTGGTCGGTTTCAGTTTCGGGGCCTGATAACCGGGGCCGTTTTCACTCTGGCGGACAGCCTGTTTGAGCTGCGTGATATCCGGCAATCCGAGTAAATTGCCCAGATCCTGCAATAAAAACGCCTGTTGGGCTTCACCCGGCACGCGGCTTATCAGCGGCATGGCGAGGGCATTCAGCTTGCTGCGCCCCTCCGGGGTGCTCATATCCACCTGGCGCAGCAGGGTATCGAACAGAAACTGAGACAGACTGTGTGCCTCATTCTGCCGCTGCTCGAAGGCTTCACGGCCTTCGCGGCGTACCAGTGAATCCGGGTCATCACCATCCGGTAAAAACATAAAACGCAACTGCCGCCCGTCATTAAGATGAGGAAGGGCCGTTTCGAGTGCCCGCCAGGCGGCTTCGCGTCCGGCACGGTCTCCGTCATAACAACAAATTATGGTATCAGATGTCCGATAGAGCAACTGTATGTGCTCTGCCGTTGTCGATGTCCCGAGTGAGGCCACCGCATAATCAATACCGAATTGTGCCAGGGCAACCACATCCATATAGCCTTCCACCACAAGGATGCGGGACAGTTCGCGGTTATTCTGCTGTGCTTCATACAGCCCGAATAACTGACGACCCTTATGAAAAATATCGGTTTCCGGTGAGTTCAGGTATTTCGGCATCGCATCATCGAGGACACGTCCGCCGAAAGCAATTACCCGGCCGCGCCGGTCACGGATAGGAAACATCACGCGCTCCCGGAAGCGGTCATAGCAGCGGCCGTTATCATTGACCACTAACATGCCGGCATCCAGTAACTGCTGACGATCATCCTCGCTGCGGGCAAAGCGTTTGAGGACGTTGTCCCATCCGGCGGGGGCATAGCCGATAGCAAACCGGCTGATAATGTCCTGACTCAGGCCCCTGCGGTTCAGGTACTCACGGGCATGCACGGCGTTATCGGCCTGTAATGCATGGCGGTAAAAGCTGTCCAGTTTTTCCATCAGCTGATACAAATTCTGGCGCTGATGTTTTTCTATCTGGCTGCTGCCGCTTCCGGTTTCATAAGGAACATCCAGCCCGTGCATTGCTGCTAATTCTTCGATCGCCTCGACAAACTCGAGCCGGTCATAATTAATTAAAAAATCAATAGCATTGCCGTGGGCACCACAGCCGAAGCAGTGGTAAAACTGTTTATCGCTGCTGACTGTAAAAGAGGGAGTTTTTTCGTTGTGGAAAGGACAACACGCCTGGTGATTTTTACCGTGTTTTTTCAGCGGCACCCTGACATCGATAAGATCGATGATATCGGTTCTCGCTAATAAGTCGTTGATAAATGTGCGTGGAATGCGCCCGGCCATAACCCCTTTTTCGCCTGTCTGATAACGATAATAAGCCGCGCTTCCTTCCGGAAACACGGCCATTAACTGCAACTACTGCGGTCTGACTAAGTTGCGGCGCGGCCGCAGCGATTAGTACAGACGAGTGCGACGTGCGTTTTCGCGAGCCAGTTTCTTAGCGTGACGCTTAACAGCAGATGCTTTAGCGCGTTTACGTACAGTCGTTGGTTTTTCATAAAACTCACGACGACGTACTTCAGCTAATACGCCTGCTTTTTCGCAGGAACGTTTGAAACGACGCAGTGCAACGTCAAATGGCTCGTTTTCACGTACTTTAATTACCGGCATGTGCCTCTCACCTCAATAAATAGGTCTGTACTGGCGTTATGCCAGTTGTCTTTAAAATGGTGCGGAATTTTACTTCAATGTGACCCACGTTGTAAAGTGCTGTGGATAATCAGACAAAGAAATACCCCGGATTTGGTCCGGTGTTACCGCCGGGACCGGATCCGCACACCCGACAGGGGTTTTACAGAGGGTGCAGATTATAGCGGATACGCGGTGATTTGTCAGCAACAGAAATCTGTTATGCAGGGGGAAAGTGTGTGGATAACTGTGTTCATCCTGTGAATAAGCGGTTTTTGCTGAATAAAAATACGGCAGAAAAGCCCCGTATTTCACCTTAATACCTGTCAGCACGCCATTATGGTGATACACTGCACTCTTTGCGGAGACGGATGTGCTTCCTGCTGTCCGCCGCCAGTCCCGTCAGTTTTTGTTCCAGCGAGTTAAGTCCCATGCGAGTGTTAGGCATTGAAACGTCCTGCGATGAAACCGGAATCGCAATTTATGATGATGAAGCCGGTTTGCTGGCTAATCAGTTATACAGCCAGATCAAAGTCCACGCGGATTACGGCGGCGTGGTGCCGGAACTGGCATCCCGTGACCATATCCGGAAAACGGTGCCGCTGATTCAGGCCGCACTGAAAGAGGCCGGTCTGACGGCACAGGATATTGATGCGGTGGCCTATACCGCAGGACCGGGGCTGGTCGGGGCGCTGATGGTCGGGGCAACAGTCGGCCGTGCGCTGGCGTTCTCCTGGGATGTCCCGGCGGTGCCGGTTCACCATATGGAAGGCCATCTGCTGGCACCGATGCTGGAAGAACATAAGCCGGAATTTCCGTTTGTCGCGCTGCTGGTATCCGGCGGTCACACGCAGTTAATCAGTGTGACCGGTATCGGTGAATACACGCTGCTGGGTGAATCTATCGATGATGCAGCCGGGGAAGCCTTTGATAAAACAGCCAAATTACTGGGGCTGGATTATCCGGGCGGGCCTGCACTGTCACGCATGGCAGCTCAGGGCACACCGGGGCGTTTTACCTTCCCGCGTCCGATGACCGACCGGCCGGGGCTGGATTTCAGCTTCTCCGGGCTGAAAACCTTTGCTGCCAATACCATTCGTCAGAATGATGATTCAGACCAGACTAAAGCAGATATCGCCCGTGCTTTTGAAGATGCGGTGGTGGATACGCTGGTAATCAAATGCAAACGCGCGCTGGAGCAGACCGGTTTTAAACGGCTGGTGATGGCAGGCGGTGTGAGTGCAAACCGCACACTGCGTGAACGCATGGCGCAGACACTGCAAAAACTGGGCGGAGAGGCATTCTATGCCCGTCCTGAGCTGTGTACGGATAACGGTGCGATGATTGCACTGGCCGGGATGATCCGCTTCAAAGGCGGGATGCGCAGTGAGTTAGGGGTGACCGTCCGTCCGCGCTGGCCGCTGGCTGAGTTACCGCCGCTGGACAAATAATCTCCGGACACAAAAAAGGCGCTTCAGCGCCTTTTTTAATCCTCTTTTTCCTGCTCTTTCGCTTCCTGGATTATCTCTTTATCCGTTTTGGCCCGCTTTTTCTTCAGCTTCTGCCAGATGCGGCTTTCCTGCCCGCGCCACAACCGCTGGATATTGTCATGATGGCGGATCAGCACCAGACAGGAGAGCATGGCAACCGGGAAGGTAAACTCCGGTTTGAACCACCAGACATAAAACGGTGCCACCAGCGCACTGACAATCGCGCCTAATGATGAGTAACCACTCAGCAGCACGGTCAGCAGCCAGGTGCCGGCAACCAGTCCGGTCAGATCCCAGCCGATGGCGGCAATCGAACCAAATGCCGTTGCCACGCCTTTTCCGCCTTTAAAGTGGAAAAATACCGGATAAATATGGCCTAAACAGGCAGCAATGGCGATAATGCCGAGGTAAAAATACGGTATTTGCAGGAGGTAGGCGAGCCAGACCGGCAGCATACCCTTGAGAACGTCGCAGATAAGGACACCGGCAGCTGCCAGTTTGCCGCCGATGCGCAGCACGTTGGTCGCCCCCGGGTTTCCGGAGCCGTGATGCCGCGGATCCGGCAGTCCCGCAAGACGGCAGATCAGGATCGCACTGGAAATTGATCCCAGCAGATAAGCGAAGATGATCATACCAAGCGCGATTCCACTCATGCTTCTCTCCTGACAGACGGTAAATTACAGTTATTGGCCTCCATGGATAATACGCATATTTCATGGGAAGTGATATCCGATGAGCATAAAAAAACGGGGTAATTGCGGATGGATGTTGTTTTTATTAAGAAACTTGTTGTTTTTACAACGATTGGTGCTTACGACTGGGAAAAGGATATTACGCAGAAATTAGTGCTCGATATCGAAATGCACTGGGATAACAAACGCGCATCTGAGAGTGACGATGTGGAACATTGTCTCGATTATGCCAGTGTCAGCACCGCTATTCTGGATTATGTACAGACAAGAGCGTTCGCGCTGGTGGAACGTGTGGCGGAAGAAGTGGCGTCATTATTGCTGACAGAGTTCGCTACACCGTGGGTGCGTATTCGTGTGGCTAAACCGGGGGCGGTGGCGCAGGCGGAAGAAGTGGGTGTTATTATTGAACGACGTGCGGCCTGATATTGTCATAATGCCGTCAGCGGAACTGTCATAAAAGCGCTGAGGGTGTCATGAAATTGTCACACTTGCGTCATATGCTGTCCTCCGTATCCGGCATTCCCGCGTCCGGGAGTGCCTTATTTTATCTGCCATACAGGGCGTTATATGGGCGATATCACAAGTTTACTGCATGCATTGATTCTCGGGGTTGTTGAAGGGTTAACCGAATTCCTGCCGGTGTCATCAACCGGTCATATGATTATTGTTGCTGAGCTTATCGGCTTTACCGGCGATAAAGCAAAAACGTTTGAAGTGGTTATTCAGCTAGGTTCCATCCTGGCGGTGGTTTTCCTGTTCTGGCGGCGGATGTTTGCGCTTATCGGCATTCACTTCGGCCGGGTTCCCCATGAAGGACAGACGCAGGGAAAACTGAATTTACTCCATATTATTATTGCTATGTTACCGGCGGTGGTTCTTGGTTTACTGCTGCGGGATCAGATCAAGTCCCTGTTTAACCCGGTGAATGTGATGTACGCGCTGGTCGCGGGCGGTATCCTGCTGATTGTGGCGGAAGTCTTTAAGCCGAAGAAGGTGCAGGCCACAGGTCTTGATGATATCAGCTACCGTCAGGCGTTTGCTATCGGCTGTTTCCAGTGCCTGGCACTGTGGCCGGGATTCTCCCGCTCGGGTGCCACCATTTCCGGCGGTATGCTGATGGGGATCAACCGTTACACCGCATCAGAATTTTCCTTTATTCTGGCGGTACCGATGATGATGGGCGCGACAGCGCTGGATCTGTACAAGAGCTGGCATTTCCTGGGCAGTTCAGATATCCCGATGTTTGCGGTTGGTTTCCTGGCGGCGTTTATTGTGGCGCTGATTGCCATGAAAACCTTCCTGTCACTGATTAAACGTATCTCCTTTATCCCGTTTGCTATCTACCGCTTTATTGTGGCTGCAGCCGTTTACGTGGTTTTTGTCCACTGAGTTTCGCGTAAACACATCACTCTTTGCGCAGGGAAAATCCATCTGACCTGCGCAAAGTCAAAGCGGGCACTCCGCAGATTTGTTACTAATATAATTAATAACGGATACATAAAAGCCGGTAATGGTTTACCGGCTTTTATGTGTAATATTTTATTTATGTTGACTGCCCGACACAGCGTGATCAGATGCTCCGCACCTGTCACGAGTCTGACCACAATGCCGCGCCGGAGCCAATAAATCGAGCAGGAGTCAGGATTATGTGCAGCACATGCGGTTGCAGCGAAGGAAACGTGCAGATTGAAGGTCACAGCCACGATCACCATGATCACCATCATCATGACCATGACAACCATTCCCGCCCTATCATTATTCATCACCACCACTACCATCATAACGGCGATGTAAATCACTACTATTATGACGGTCGTGAAGCCGGTGAAGAGCATGAGCACGCACACGCACATGCTCACGATCATCATCATTCACATGATCATGAACATGCGCACGACCACGGTCATGACCACGACCACGCAGCGGCCTTTGCGCCGGTAATTGATAAAGACAATATGCATTACGGGATGGGCGAAGCGGGCACACACGCGCCGGGCCTGACCCAGAAACGGATGGTGCAGATTGAAATGGGGGTGCTGGATAAAAACAACCAAATCGCCGTCCATAACCGCGAGCATTTACAGGAGCAGGGCATTTTGGCGCTGAACCTGGTGTCCAGCCCCGGCTCCGGCAAAACCACATTACTGACCCGCACACTCAATTACCTGAAAGACAAAGTCCCTTGTGCCGTGATTGAAGGGGATCAGCAAACCACCAATGATGCGGAACGTATCCGCGCGACCGGCGTACCGGCGATTCAGGTCAATACCGGCAAAGGGTGCCACCTCGATGCACAGATGGTGCATGATGCGATGCATCACCTCGGGCTGAAAGATAACAGCCTGTTATTTATCGAAAACGTCGGTAACCTGGTCTGCCCGGCCGGTTTTGATCTGGGAGAACAGCATAAAGTGGCGATTTTGTCCGTAACAGAGGGGGAAGATAAGCCACTGAAATACCCGCATATGTTTGCTGCCGCAGACCTGATGCTGATTAACAAAATCGACCTGCTGCCGTATGTGAATGTCAATATTGAAGCCTGTGTGAATGCGGCACGCCGTGTGAACCCGGATATCGATGTGATTGTGCTGTCGGCCACCACCGGCGAAGGGATGGATGAATGGGTTGCCTGGTTGCAGGATCGCCTGAGTGATGTGAATCAGCAGCGCAGTACGGCGGAATAAGGGATTTCTATGCGTTTTGTCGATGAATTCCGTGATCCGGCGCTGGCAGAAAAGCTGCTGGCGCAGATCCGGGAAGAGATGGCCTCATGGCCGCACCCGCTGAAACAGCCTTTGCAGATTATGGAAGTGTGCGGCGGTCATACGCACGCCATCTTTAAATTCGGGCTGGATAAACTGCTGCCCGATTCCGTGGAATTTGTGCACGGGCCGGGCTGCCCGGTCTGTGTGCTGCCGATGGGGCGTATTGATGCCTGTCTGGAAATCGCGGCCCGTCCGGGGGTGATTTTCTGTACGTTCGGGGATGCCATGCGCGTTCCCGGTCGCGGCGGTTCACTGCTGGATGCCCGCCGTCACGGCAGCGACATCCGCATTGTCTATTCCCCGCTGGATGCGCTGACCATTGCCCGTGATAATCCGGACAAAGAGGTTGTTTTCTTCGGACTGGGGTTTGAAACCACCATGCCGGGCACGGCGGCGACCTTACAGCTGGCGAAAAAAAACGGACTGAAAAACTTCACCGTTTTTTGTCAGCACATCACGATTATCCCGACGTTGCGCACACTGCTGGAGCAGAAAGATGTGTTTATCGACGGCTTTATCGCGCCGGGGCACGTCAGTATGGTGATTGGCTGCACGCCGTATCAGCCGCTGTGTGATGAATTCGCCAAACCGTTTGTGGTGACCGGCTTTGAGCCGCTGGATCTGCTGACAGCTATTCTGATGGTTATCCGCCAGCTGAAGAAACAGGCACAGGATAACCACGCGCCGATGGCGGTGGAAAATCAGTACAGCCGCATTGTGCCGGAGCAGGGAAATCTGCTGGCACAGAAAGCACTGGCGGAAGTCTTTGAACTGAAAGCCAGCAGTGAGTGGCGCGGACTGGGGAATATTGCGGACTCGGGTATCCAGCTGACACCGGCTTACCATGAATTTGATGCTGAACGTCGCTTCCGGCCGCAGCCGCAGTCTGTTGCTGATAACCCGCAAGCGCGTTGCGGGGATGTATTAACAGGTCGCTGCAAACCGGCGGACTGCCCGCTGTTCGGCAACGCATGCACACCGGAAACAGCACTCGGCGCACTGATGGTCTCCTCTGAAGGGGCTTGCGCAGCGTATTATCAGTACCGGCGCGGAGAATAATATGAAACCCATTACTGAAATTACCCTGGCCCAGGGCAACGGCGGACAGGGAATGCAGCAACTGATCGACTCTCTGTTTTTACAGGCATTTTCCAACCCGTATCTGAATGAAAAAGAAGACCAGGCACGAATACCGCTGGCAGAATTACAGGCTGCCGGTGATCGCCTAGCGTTCAGTACCGACAGCTATGTGATTGATCCGATTATTTTCCCCGGCGGCAATATCGGTAAGCTGGCCGTATGCGGCACCGCCAACGACCTGTCTGTCGGCGGCGCAATTCCGCGCTATCTCTCCTGCGGATTTATCCTTGAGGAAGGGCTGTCGTTTGAGATCCTCTCTCAGCTGGTTAACAGCATGGCAGAAACCGCAAAAGCCAATGGTATTCAGATTGTGACCGGTGATACCAAAGTGGTGCCGCGCGGTGCGGCAGACAAAGTGTTTATCAATACCGCCGGTATCGGTGTCATCCCGCACCGGCTGAACTGGGCGGCGGCACAATGCCGTCCGGGGGATAAAATTATTGTCAGCGGCACACTGGGCGACCACGGTGCAGCGATCCTCAATCTGCGTGAAAACCTCGGGCTGGATGCGGATCTGCGCAGCGACTGCGCAGTGCTGGAACCGATGCTCGCACCGCTGCGGGCAATCGACGGCGTCAGAGCTGTCCGTGATGCCACCCGTGGCGGCGTCACCGCTATCCTGCATGAGTTTGCCGATGCTTCACAGTGCGGTATGAATATTGAAGAACAGAAACTGCCGCTGAAAACCGCCGTACGCGGTGTGTGCGAACTGCTGGGGCTGGAGGCACTCAATTTTGCCAATGAAGGTAAAGTGGTGATTGTCACAGCTCCGGAAGCTGAAGCTGCGGTGCTGGCAGCCCTCCGTAACAGCCCGCTGGGTCAGGACGCCTGTACCATCGGGCAGGTAACAGAAGCAAAACAGGTGAAGGTACAGGGGATTTTCGGCGCAACGAGGTTGCTGGATCTGCCGTATAACGAGCCGCTGCCCCGCATCTGCTAATCTGCTTCATCCTCCGGCCCGTGGCTGTGTTGGCTTCGTTCGGCTACCCCGGTCACATACTGATGTATGCTCCCGGGGATATCCTCACTTCGCCGCCTTGCCACAAACCGGATGATTTAGCAGATTGATTTTTCTGTTTTTAACAGAGTTGAAGTATATGAGGGACTAACCGGCAAAAAAAGGAAAGCGTCAAGCGCCAGGGATGGCGCGATCCGAGCGAACAGGGACGTGTCAGCGTCTTTCCGCTTTGTCGGTTATCCCGCAGCCCGAATCTGAAAGAAGATGGTTTGATGTTTTATTCTTTCCGGCACACAGTGAGTATTCAGAAGACCTGACCGGTAAAAAGAGGAAAGCGTAAAGCGCCGGGGACATGTCAGTATTTTTAAAAATATTAATAAGCTAATTATCTCAACAGGAGTATGATTCTCCGGTGGATCACATATAACGATCCTACTGGTACACACGTACTCCGACATCGATTCCCGACGCTGTCGGGATTTTTTTTTGGTAAAAAAATGAACTGGTCTACATTTAAATCAACGTATCTTGTCAGGTTCTGGCAGCCGTTGCCCGCAGTGATCGCCGCCGGCATCTTATCCGCTTACTACTTCGGATTAACAGGCACATTCTGGGCGGTCACCGGAGAGTTTACGCGCTGGGGCGGACACATTCTGCAACTGTTCGGCGCTCATCCGGAAAACTGGGGGTATTTTAAGGTGATCGGTTTGCAGGGCTCGCCCCTGGATCGTATCGACGGCATGATGATTATCGGTATGTTTGCCGGTTGTATCGCCGCTGCCTTATGGGCTAACAACGTCAAAATCCGCCTTCCGCAACACAAAATCCGTATCTGGCAGGCCGTTATCGGCGGGATTATCGCCGGGTTCGGGGCACGTCTTGCAATGGGGTGTAACCTGGCGGCGTTCTTTACCGGTATCCCGCAATTTTCCCTGCATGCCTGGTTCTTTGCTCTGGCAACCGCCGCAGGCTCTTACTTCGGCGCGAAATTCACGCTGCTGCCGATGTTTCGCATTCCGGTCAAACTGCAAAAAGTCAGCAAAGCCTCGCCGCTGACACAGGATTTGCAGCGGGCGAAACGCCGTTTTCGTCTCGGTATGCTGATCTTCCTGCTGTGTGTCACCTGGTCTCTGTTCACGCTGTTTAAATCCCCGAAACTCGGTATGGCGATGCTGTTCGGTATCGGATTCGGTCTGCTGATTGAACGGGCGCAAATCTGCTTTACCTCCGCATTCCGTGATGTCTGGATCACCGGGCGCACCCAGATGGCAAAAGCCATTATCCTCGGTATGGCCGTCAGTGCTATCGGCATCTACAGCTATGTGCAACTGGGCGCAGAGCCGAAAATATTCTGGGCAGGCCCTAACGCCGTAATCGGTGGGTTGCTGTTCGGCTTCGGTATTGTGCTGGCAGGGGGTTGTGAAACCGGCTGGATGTACCGTGCCGTGGAAGGTCAGGTGCACTTCTGGTGGGTCGGTCTGGGCAATATTATCGGCGCGACGATCCTGGCCTATTACTGGGATTCCGTGGCACCGTGGCTGGCGACTGACTACGACAAAGTCAACCTGCTGGATACCTTCGGCCCGGCCGGTGGTCTGCTGGTGACTTACGGATTACTCGCTTTTGCCTTTGTCCTGTTACTGATGTGGGAGAAGCGCTTCTTCCGCCGGAAAAACCAGGCTGACGCTGTCGCCTCTGCTGCACACTAAGGAGCACACCATGAATACCGAAAATACTGCAATTGTGCCGGATTACCGGCTGGATATGGTTGGTGAGCCGTGCCCGTATCCGGCAGTAGCGACCCTTGAAGCCATGCCGTCACTGAAATCCGGGGAGATCCTGGAAGTGGTGAGTGACTGCCCGCAGTCCATCAATAATATTCCGCTGGATGCCAAAAACCATGGCTATACCGTGTTATCCATCCAGCAGGACGGGCCGACAATCCGCTATCTGATACAGAAATAATGCGGTTCCGGACACCGGTTACCCGCCGGTGTCCGTCAGCGTTTCAGTAATGCCACCGCAGCACGGATCCGCGCCTGTACAGGGTAATCCGGTGCCGGTGGTGCCAGTTTCAGGGCAATCTGGCGCAGCGGCTCTGCCATCACCATCGATAACAGCAAATCACTGGTTTGTGCTGCATCCGGCAGCGGCAGGAAGTCCTGATGGCGGGACAGCCATTCCGTCAGAAGCGCACGTCCGCGCTCAATTCCGCCTGCCTGATAGCGGGTCAGTAATAACTCCCGGCCGGGAAATTCACTGCTCAGTAAACAAAATAATCCCGCCGCCTCAGCACTCAGCACCTTGTGGCTCATGATGGTCAGGTTATTTTCAAGCAGCTGATAAAAATCATCTTTAGTCTTTGCGTCCTGCATAAACAGCGGCACAAAGGAATCCGTCCAGCCGCGCACTATCTGCTCTGCCAAATCTTCGCGGTTATCAGCGAACCGGTACAGCGTCTTTTTGGAGACCCCCGCCTGTTTTGCTACCGCATCCATCGTCATCGCGGTATACCCCTGTGATAACAACAAACTAAGTGATGCCTCCCGGATTTTCGCAATCAGTTCTTCTTCCGGGACAACCGGGCGTCCCCGTCCGCGGGATTCTGTGGCAGGTTCATGATTAGCCATACGTGCGATCCTCAATTGACAAATGTCCGTGGCGGGACAATATTAATTAGGAAACGAAAATCGTTTCTTAATTATGGAGTATACGATATGTCAGCGAAAAAGCAAAACTTACCGTGGGCACTGAGTGATATTAATCAGTTATTATCCCCTGAGCCACTGAGAATGGAAATGGGGCTGGAACGCAGCGAAGAGGGGCTGCTGACAGTCTCTGTCAGAACTGATCTGCACGGCTGCAAAGGAAGAATGCTGGAGTGGTGGTTCACATTTTTTGAAACCACGCAGCATATCCGCTGGTGGCATCCGCATGATCATGTGGCACACCACGGCTGGGATTCTGTCTGGAAAAAAGGGGAGAGTTATATCGGGGCGACAATCCGCGCGGTTGAATCTCTCGGGCCGATCCCGCCGGTCGGGGCGACGCTGAAATTCAATGATGCACTGGATTTCTTTGATGCGGATAAACTGGCGTCTGCACGGCAGACTCATCAGATTTCCGGTGCTGTCTGCGCCCATATCGGGTTCGGGGATGATGTGAAAACCGATACGCTGGGTTACCCGATCGACGGAAAAATGCTGCATATCACCTATGATACTGAGTTCGGATGTGTGTTACGCAGCCGGTTTTTACTCGGAGCGTCATTGGCGGATCCGCTGACGGAATTGCCGGATGAGATTGGTTTCGGGCTGATGAAGCACTGCTATAACGAGTTTACTTACTTGTCCCGTTTTCTGCCGTCACTCTATTACGGCGAGCACGGTAACGATGAAAAAGCTCCGCTGCCGTGGGCATAACAGCGGGTGTCTGCGGGAGCCTGTTGCCGGGCTTCCCGCAGATCGTGTTTTCAGCGCTCCGCTTCACCGCCGAGGGCGGCAATGGTGTTGCTGATCAGCGCACTCAGTTCGCCGGTCATCAGAATAAAATCAGCATCAAACCGCTGAGCAAAATCCTCGCGGTCGATATCTTCATTTTTGTCTTTTAAGTCATCACTGTATTTCAGGCGTTTAAAGGAACCGTCATCAGACATCAGGAACTGAATACGCTCTTCCCAGTCCAGTGCCAGTTTGGTGACACATTTTCCGGCTTCAATGCAAGTGGCGATTTCGTCTGAGACCAGATCCTGTTTCTTACAGCGGATCACGCCACCGTCTTCCAGAATGGCTTTCAGTTCAGCTTCTTCCATCAGGGCAAAACCGGTTGGTAAATCACCGGAACGCACCCATTCGGTCAGCGTCAGTTCAATCGGGTCTTTGGTGGTCAGCGGGATCACCGGCAGAGAGCCGAGTGTTTTACGCAGCAGGGCAAGGTTATCTTCCGCCCGTTTGGCACTGGCGGCATCGACGATAATCAGGCCGCGTTCCGCATCGATCCAGATGGCGGTCTGGCTGAAACGGCTGAAGGCACGCGGCAGCAGCGCATGAACCACTTCATCTTTCAGGGAATCTTTTTCCGTTTTCTTCAGTTTGCGGTGCTGCTCATGTTCCAGCTTTTCAATTTTCGCCTGTAATTCTTGTTTAATCACCGGCGATGGCAGCATTTTTTCTTCTTTTTTGGCACAGATAAGGATCTGTTTACCGGCAGCGTGGGTCAGTGCATCACCCCGGGAGCCCATCGGCGAAACCCAGCCGGTTTTCATCATATCCTGACTGCCGCACGGCGTGAATGCCATGTGTTCCAGCTGTTTTTCCAGTTCATCGGCAGACAGCGGAAACGGTGAGCTAAGGCGGTAAACGAGTATATTTTTAAACCACATCGGACAGTCCTGTTTTATGATGCGCGGTCATTGCGCGGTGAGATTTGCATCCCGCTATGATAGCGGATCTTGCCGCGTTGCTCTAATGCCTTCGCGCGGAAACTTGATTGTCAGGCCGCTGCCCTGCATTATCAGAGACATGAAAGACAGAGCGTAACTCCACAGCAGAAGGGGACAGTATGCGGATCGGTATTGATTTGGGCGGCACCAAAATTGAAGTGATTGCACTCAGTAATGAGGGGCAGGAATTATTCCGTAAACGGACGGATACGCCGCGTTTTGATTATCAGCAGACATTACAGGCGATTGCCGGGCTGGTTCACGATGCAGAAACCGCCACCGGAGAGACCGGCACTGTCGGAGTGGGGATCCCGGGAACACTGTCGCCGGTCACCGGACGGGTAAAAAATGCCAACTCGGTCTGGCTTAATGGTCAGCCGTTTGATGCGGATCTCAGTGCATTGCTGAAACGGGAAGTCAGGGTCGCTAATGATGCCAACTGCCTGGCGGTCTCCGAAGCGGTTGATGGCGCAGGCGCCGGGTTTCCGGTCGTTTTCGCGGTGATTATCGGCACCGGCTGCGGTGCGGGGATTGCCCTGAACGGGCAGGTTCACAGCGGTGGTAACGGTGTGGCCGGGGAGTGGGGGCATAACCCGCTGCCGTGGCAGGATGACGCCGACCGGCTGTTTAAAGGCATGGCAGATTGCTATTGCGGTAAACAGGGCTGTACCGAATTGTTTATCTCCGGCACTGGTTTTATGGCTGATTATACCGCGCTGACCGGCGAGGTCTGCAAAGGTGCGGAGATCATCCGCCGCTTGTCGCAGGGGGATTTACCGGCTGAACAGGTGATGGTGAATTATGAGCAGCGGCTGGCAAAAGCGCTCGGTCAGGTCGTGAATATGCTGGACCCGGATGTGATTGTGCTGGGCGGCGGCATGAGTAATGTCGATCGTCTGTATCAGACGGTACCGGCGCTGATGCGATCCCGTGTTTTCGGTGGTGAGTGCGATACGCCGATCCGCAAAGCGGTGCATGGCGACTCCAGTGGTGTCCGTGGTGCGGCGTGGCTGTGGCCGAAAGCCTGATAAAAAAAGCCCGCACAAGGCGGGCAAGGCATATTTTAACACGATAACAGAAGGTAATTGCGGCGCTTTATGACAGGTAAAGCGCCTGATGCGTCCGGGAACAGCTGCGCTTAATGCGCCGCTGAGTCCGGAAGATTAGTTGAAGATTCTGAAGCGACTTTCATCATCGATAAAGGCTTTTTCACCGGCTTCCTGTTCAATGGAACCGAACACTAACTGTGCGCGCAGTTTCCAGTCAGCCGGGATATCCCAGGCTTTGCTGACCTGCTCATCAATCACCGGATTATAGTGTTGCAGGGATGCACCGATATTTTCTTCAGACAGTGCTGTCCAGACAGCAAACTGTGCGATACCGCTGGCCTGTTCAGACCAGATCGGGAAGTTATCCGCATACAGCGCGAATTGTTCCTGTAAGCCTTTGACAACGGACTGGTCTTCAAAGAATAAGACAGTACCGGCACCGGACAGGAAGGCATTATCAATTTTGCCTTCGGTCGCGGCAAATGCGTCTGCCGGTACAATGGCGCGCAGTGCGTCTTTGACGATGTTCCACAGTTTTTTGTGGTTCTCACCAAACAGTACCACGACACGTGATGATTGTGAGTTAAATGCAGTCGGACTGTGTTTCACGGCTTCTTTGATGAGAGCAGCGATACGATCCTGAGAAACAGGCAGATTATTACCAAGGCTATAAATTGTTCTGCGTTTTTTAATTAACTCGATAAATGAATTAGACATGTTACTCTCCGTTAAATTTTTTGTCGGAAAAACCGGTTTCCGCGCTCTCTTCAGTTCATGATGAACAGCATATAAGCAATGAATCAAAAAACATACCGAAAATATTTAACCTTATGTTTCAAAAAATTCGGCCAACAGAAAAATTCCCAATAAATATCATTGAATTAATCATTGTGTACTGACGGCGTGAAAATATCACGCCGTTGTAACACGATATTCCGGCGACAATTTGCTGATCCCGAGTCCGTTCATTTTTCTGACAGAGATCTGCACCGCAATACGTTCTTTCATGGCTTCAATATGGCTGATAACGCCGATGGTTTTCCCGGTGGCATTCAGGTTATCGAGTGCATCCAGCGCGATATCCAGTGTTTCCTGATCCAGCGTGCCGAAGCCTTCATCGAGGAACAGGGATTCAATCTGTGTTTTATGGCTGACGAGATCAGACAAGGCCAGTGCAAGCGCCAGGCTGACCAGGAACGTTTCCCCGCCGGAGAGGGTTTTGGTGTCGCGCTGAGTGTCAGCCTGCCAGGTATCGGTGATTTGCAGCTCCAGGCTGTCCGCCGTTTTGCGCTGCAATACATAGCGGCCATGCAGTTTTTCCAGCCGCCGGTTCGCCAGATGGATCAGGTAATCCAGTGTCAGCCCCTGGGCAAAGCGGCTGAATTTGGCACCATCGGCTGAACCTATCAGCATGTTGAGTCGGCTGTGATCGGTGACGTCCTGCTGATACCGGGTGATCTGATCCAGTAAATCGCGCTGCTGTACCCGCAGATTATCATCCGCCGTCAGCCGTCCGCGCAGTTCCCCCTGACGGCTGCTCAGTTCCCGCAGTTGCTGTGCGGCGGCGGTCTGTAACTCTGTCAGCTGTTGCCGGGACTGTTCACGGAACGGCTCCGGTTGGGCGGACAGATGCTGCCCGAGCGCGGTTTTGGCATCCCCGAGACTGGTGGCGGCTTTCAGCTGTGCCTGGTTTAGTGCTGTTTCCAGCGTCTGTAACTGCTGATGTTCCTCTTCACTGAGCAGGGCGGCGAGAAAATCAGCCTCACCGGCAAACGGACTTTCTGCCAGTTGCTGCTGAAAAATCTGCTGATTCCGGCTGTGTTGTTCCTGCACATCCAGTATCTGCTGTTGCAGCCGTTTTTCCTCTCCCCGAAGCCCGGCAAGGTGTTGTTGCAGGCTGTCGCGCTGCTGTGTCAGGGTTTTCAGGCAGTTTTCCGTTTCCTGCTGCTGATGAAGCAGTTTCTGTAATTCCGTGCTGATATTTTTATCACCGAACAGTGCCTGCCGTTGTTCCGTGACCGTTTTGTGCTGTTGTTGCAGTGCAGCCAGTGCGGCGGATTGTTCTGCCAGTTGTGTGGCCAGTTTTGCCTGCTGTGCCTCCAGATTTTGCTGCTGTGTGGTCAGTTCCGCGAGTTGCTGTGTACTTTGCTGTATCAGTTGTTCATTTGCGGCGAATTGCTCACTTTCCTGCTGACGCTGTGCCAGCCATTCTGTTGTTTCTTCCGGTGACGGAATGGTGTAACCAAAGGCGGTCACTGTTTGCATCAGCGAGGTTTCCAGCATCTGTTGCTGCTGATGAAGCTGTGTCAGCCGGGTGGCCCGTTCCGTCTGCTGCTGTGCCAGGAACTGCTGTTCCTGACTGTTGCGCTGTAATGTCTGTGACAGCCGTTCACACTCAGCGTCTTCCGCCTGTAACCGGTTTTGCAGTGTTAATACCCGGGTTTCCAGCGCACGGCGGGCTTCCAGAGCCCGCTGTTGCTGCTGATACAGCCCGTCATAATGCTGAGTGATGTCATTCAGTGATGCCGGGGAATCCGCCGGGGCGTCAAATCCGCCCTCAAGACAGATTTTTTGCCATTGTGAAGTATGAGCCGCAAGGGCTTCTCCGGTTTCCTGCAGTGTACTGCCCAGTTTTTCGTATTGTGTGCGGGTAAAGGCCAGCTGAGATTGCTTCGCTGCCAGTGTTTTCTCTGCCTCTCTGATAGTGTGTGTCAGTGTTTCCAGGCGCTGTGCAGTTTCATCCGGTGTTACCTGCTGATAGTCAGTAACAGCCGGGTGATCAGTACTACCGCATAACGGACAGGGCTCTCCGGCCTGTAAACGCTGACGCTCTGCCTCCAGCCGGACAATAGTTTGCTCCAGCTGATAACGGGCTGTCAGGTCACGCAGATGTGTCTGCTGGTCAGCCAGAACCGGCTCCTGTTGTACGATCCAGTCTGTCAGCGTTTTAATCTCTTCCTGAGAGTCGCGCTGTTGTTGCAGAAGATTTTCCCGGTTACGGGTCAGCAGAGTGATTTCCGGTGCCAGAGAGGCCAGTTTTTGCAGTAATCCGCGTTTTTCACCGGTCTGTTGCAGTTGCGTGGTTAACTGCTGATCCGGTTCGGTTTGCCGGGCCTGCTGCAGTGTGGTCTGTAAGGCGGTCAGCTCTGTTTTCAGCGGCAGAACAGACTGATTGCGGGCAGCCAGTTTATCTGCCATTTCTGTGTGTGCTGCGGTCAGTGACTGCTGCTGAATCTCCCCCGCCTGCTGCTGTTCTGTCAGCGCAGATATCTGAGCACGGTATTCCTGCCGGGTGTGCAGCTCATGCCGCCACTGAACAATGGCGGACGGAAGCTCTGCTTTCTGTGCATTTTCCTGTCTGAAGTGTGTACTGCGTGCATAACGGTCACGGGTTTGCGCCAGCTGTTGCTGAAGCTGTACCGACTGGTTTTGCAGTGCCTGCTGTTCCTGTAATTGTGTCTGATAGTGCTGTTTCAGTGTATCAGACTGACTGTTCAGCAGCTGCAGCCGGTTATCCAGCGGCCTGATGTCGTTCTCTGCCAGTGTTTCCAGTTGCTGATACTGCTGTTTCAGCCCGCAGAGTAACTGTTGTTGCTCCTCACACTGATCGGCCAGCGGCTGCAGTGAGCGGGTGGTGCTCTCTGCTGTCTGTGCCAGTTCCTGCATACGGGCGGTCAGCTGAGTACATAACGCCGTGCTGCTCTGCACCGCTTCTTTGGCCGGGCGTAATTTTTCCGCCGGTTTGGCGCGGGCAAGCCGGTCAAGCTGCGGCTGTGCATCCTGAATCTGCTGCAGAACAGCGGCATGCTGCTGCTGCCGCTGTTCTGTTTCTGTGTTCAGTGTGTCGCGGTGCTGCCACCACTGCAGCGCGGTCTGTAGCTGTGTCTGGCGGATAAGCTGCGCCTGCTCATTGGTTTGCAGAGTGGTCAGTTCAGCCTGGCATGCAAGCCGCTCCTCGTCTGTCATCAGCCGGATAGCACCGGTCTGCGCTTCCAGCAGAGACAACGCCTGTTGCGCGGCTTTGTAGTCTTCATAAACCTGACGGGAAATCAGCCGGTAAATTTCCGTGCCGGTGAGTTCTTCCAGCAAATCTGCCCGTTCATTATCATCGGCATTCAAAAAGGCAGCAAAATTTCCCTGTGATAACAGGACAGAACGGGTAAAGCGGGCAAAATCCAGCCCGGTGATCTCAATAATGCTCTCTCTGACCTGCGTCAGTTTGTCAGAGAGGATTTTTCCGGTGGCGCACTCAGCCAGTTCGGCTTTCGGCGGCTGAAGATTACCGTCGGCTTTATCTCTGGCGCGCCGCTGGCTCCAGAACGCGCGGTATGCTTTTCCTTTGACGGAAAACTCCACTTCGGCCAGACACTCCGCAGTATGGCGGGTCATCACATCATTCTGGGATGCGGATGTTCTTACGCGCGGGGTTTCATGGTAGAGCGCGAGACAGATAGCATCCAGCAGGGTGGTTTTCCCAGCACCGGTCGGGCCGGTGATGGCAAACAATCCGTTTCCGGCAAAGGGCTCTGCCGTAAAATCAATCTTCCATTCGCCCTGCAGTGAATTGATATTTTTAAACCGTAATGTCAGGATTTTCATTCACTTTTTCCTTTCCGGTTGTTTGTGCGGGTACTGTTTTTTCCGCTGGTACCGGTACTGATTTCACTGCTGTCACTCTCTGCCTGGTCACGAACCTGTTCACACACACGGCGGAAAAGAGTGGTGAGACGCGGAATATCCTCTTCTTCGGTATCACTGAGCGCCAGACGGCGGGCAAAAACATCATCCGGCGTCAGTTCATTCAGGGTTTCACGCAGGGCTTCGCTGTTGTCTGCGGTTATCTGCCTGCGCTCACGCCGCAGCAGGAGCACTTCAGCAGCCAGCGGCTCTGTCAGTGCCTGAATGCGTTTCTGAATATCCGGCAGGTAATCCCTTCCGGCAATTTCGATGTCCAGCCAGACCGGCTGTGTGTGTTCATCACGGGGAGGAAACTGTTCCAGTGCCTGGCTGATGGCATCCAGATCACCTTTCAGACAGACCATTGGCTGAAAACAGGGCACCGGTACCGCATCAATCGCTGTAATGCGGTTGTTATCCAGGGTCAGGAGAAAAACACTTTTTTCCTGTCCGGATTCATCAAAACTGAGCGGGACGGGGGAACCGCTGTAACGGATGGTGCCGCTGTCGCCGATGGACTGTGCGCGGTGAATATGCCCGAGGGCAATGTAATCCGCCGGCGGGAACGCACCGGCCGGGAAGGCATCCAGTGTGCCGATATAAATATCACGGACAGATTCCGATGTTTTGGCACCCACTGTTGTCAGGTGGCCTGTCATAATGATTGGGACATCCGCGCCCAGTTCAGTCCGTTTTGCCACCGCTCTGTCATAAAGGGACTGATAATGTGTCTGTATCGCGGTCAGCAGCGCCAGTTGTTTCTCGGCTTCGGATTGTCCGGCCTGACTTTCCAGAATATCGCGCGGCCGCAGAAACGGTACGGCACAGACAATCGCGCCGGGTTGGTTCTGCTTATTATAAAGTACGATCAGATCCCGCGCCGGATCCGGCCGGGCAATCACATCCGCATTCAGGCAGGCCATCAGTTCACGGGATTCATTCAGCGTGGCAACGGCATCATGGTTACCGGCAAGCACAATCAGATGACAGCCGGTCTGCTGCAGTTGTGCAACAAAACGGTTATACAGCTCACGGGCGTAACTCGGCGGGGAGGCGGTATCAAATACATCTCCGGCGACAATCAGGGCTTCCGCCTGCTGTTCTTTTATCAGGTTTATCAGCCAGTCTGAAAACTGCAGATGTTCCTGCAGCCGGTTTTTAGTGTAAAAATATTGTCCGAGATGCCAGTCTGATGTGTGAATGATTTTCATATATACGGTTATTCCTGCCGGGCGAACTGAATGTGTATTGCATTAGGCGGTTTACTGAAAACAGAGTATAACGGAAATCAGGCGGTAAAAATAAATATTGGATGAATGTCCAGTATTTTACGATCTGACACGCATTTTGTGTGTAGTATGTCAGTTTAATGACATTATCTTTGCGGTGCAGGCTGAGGTATCGGCTGATATTCATAAATCTGTCACAAAAGTGACGCATAATCGCGGCACTGTCTGATGAAATGAAATTAACGGTAAACAGGGAACGCCATGGCAAGACGAATTTTAGTCGTTGAAGATGAAGCACCTATCCGTGAAATGGTCTGTTTTGTACTGGAGCAGAATGGCTATCAGCCTGTCGAGGCAGATGATTATGATGCGGCTATTGCCCGGCTGGTGGAGCCTTTCCCTGATCTTGTCCTGCTGGACTGGATGATCCCGGGCGGTTCCGGTATTCAGGTTATCAAACATATGAAACGGGACAGTCAGCTGCGGGAAATTCCGGTGATGATGCTGACGGCGCGCGGTGAAGAGGAAGACCGTGTCAAAGGTCTGGAAACCGGCGCGGATGATTATCTGACCAAACCCTTCTCACCGAAAGAGTTAGTGGCCCGTGTTAAAGCGATTCTGCGGCGTATCTCCCCGATGGCGGCAGATGATCTTATCGCCATGAACGGTCTGACACTCGATCCGGCATCTCACCGCGTGACCAGTAATGAGAATCCGCTGGAAATGGGGCCAACCGAATTCAAACTGCTGCACTTCTTTATGACCCATCCGGAACGGGTTTACAGCCGTGAACAGCTGCTCAACTATGTCTGGGGCGAGAACGTCTATGTTGAGGATCGCACGGTGGATGTGCATATCCGCCGCCTGCGCAAAGCGCTGGAAGCGGACGGGCACGATAAAATGATACAGACAGTCCGGGGAACGGGTTACCGCTTCTCTGTCCGTTACTGATAATAATGTTAAACCGCAAGAGGATCGCGCGTGCTTGAGCGTCTTTCGTGGAAAAAAATTGTACTGGAATTAGTGCTTTTTTGCCTTCCGGCTCTCTTTTTGTCACTTTTTTTCGGCTATACCGGCTGGTTTCTGGCCGGTGCCCTGTTTGCCGCGGCCGTCTGGCACAGCTATAACTTACTGAAATTGTCCGACTGGCTGTGGCTGGATCGCAGTATGCTGCCACCGCCCGGCCGCAGCAGCTGGGAGCCTATTTTTTACGGTATCTACCAGCTTCAGCAGCGTAACCGCAAGCGCCGCCGTGAACTCGCCACCCTGATCAAACGCTTTCGCAGCGGGGCGGAATCTCTGCCGGATGCCGTAGTGATGATGACGGAAGACGGCAATATTTTCTGGTGTAACAAACATGCCCAGCACCTTCTCGGTTTCCGCTGGCCGGATGATAACGGGCAGCACATCTTTAACCTGCTGCGTTACCCGGATTTCAGCCGCTATCTGACCCAGGGCGATTATACCCTGCCGCTGACCCTGGAACTGAATAACGGCAGTATGATGGAATTGCGCATCATGCCGTACTCGGAAGGGCAGTTACTGATGGTTGCCCGTGATGTGACAGAAAAACGTCGTCTTGAAAACTCGCGGCGTGATTTTTTCGCCAATGTCAGTCATGAACTGCGCACGCCGCTGACCGTTTTGCAGGGCTATCTGGAAATGCTGGCGGATCAGGATTTTGATAATCCGATGAACAAAAAAGCGATCCTGACCATGCAGGAGCAGACCCGCCGTATGGACGGCATGGTTAAACAGCTTCTGCAGCTGTCAAAAATTGAAGTGGCGGTGAAAAGCGGGCTGGATCAGGTCGTGGATGTGCCGGGGATGCTGATCATGCTTCAGCAGGAAGCTGTTACCCTCAGCCGTGGTAAGCAGGAGATCCGCTTTACGGTGGATGACAAACTGAAGATTTTCGGGGATGAGGAAGAGCTGCGCAGCGCCATGTCGAACCTGGTGTATAACGCGGTAAATCATACACCGGAAAATACCCTGATTGAGGTCAGCTGGGCGCTGCGTAACGGTAATGCGGTGTTCAGTGTGAAAGATAACGGCCCGGGCATTCCGGCGGAACATCTGTCGCGCCTGACGGAACGTTTTTACCGCGTGGATAAATCCCGTTCGCGGCAGACCGGTGGCTCCGGTCTGGGGCTGGCGATAGTAAAACACGCTTTACAGCATCATCACACCCATCTGGATATTACCAGCAAGCCCGGACAGGGAACGGAGTTCAGTTTTACCATTCCGGCGCGGCTTATTGCTAAATCTTCTCATTAAAGCGGCTTTTGCCGCTTTCTTTATTTAATCGCTGTTAATTTCAGCAGATTTAAAATGTCTGATTAAAATATAAACAAATCATATAGTGTTTATTGACGCTTACATAACAGCAATCGCTGCTTTGGAAATAGACTATGGCATATAGTTCTGGTTTTTGCTTTGACTATTGCCTTTCTGCGCTATAAAAGTTTTACTTGTAGTGAGTTATTGGCAAATACCACTGTTTTTTAAATATAATAACTACAGTTATTAACTTATGATGAATAACGTAGTGCTAACAGATTGTTAAAACAGCAGGAGATGCCGCCAGTGACAGATCAGGGAGTTGGATTTTTATTTCCGATATTTTTATTGAATATTTCACATTAAATTAACAGTAACAGACAAAAATAATATGGCGCATCGTTTAACTTCACGAGATATTTTAGCCTTAGGTTTCATGACCTTCGCGCTGTTTGTCGGGGCGGGGAATATTATATTTCCGCCAATGGTCGGCCTTCAGGCCGGTGAAATGGTCTGGACGGCGGCAGCCGGGTTCCTGATCACCGGCGTTGGTTTACCGGTTTTGACCGTGATTGCACTGGCAAAAGTCGGTGGCGGTATTGAGGCACTCAGTACACCAGTCGGTAAATATGCCGGGCTGCTGCTGGCCGTTGTCGCTTATCTGTCCGTCGGGCCGCTGTTTGCCACGCCGCGTACAGCCACCGTTTCTTATAAAATCGGGATTGCGCCGCTGGTGGGCGGGGAATCTGATATTTCCCTGCTGATTTACAGCGTGATCTACTTTGCCTGTGTGATCGGCATTTCCCTGTATCCGGGTAAATTGCTGGACAGCGTCGGTCATGTACTGGCACCGGTTAAAATGCTGGCTCTGGCTATCCTCGGGGTGGCTGCGGTAATGTGGCCGGCCGGTGATGCTATTATGGCAACGCCGGCGTATAAAGAAATGGCGTTTTCCAACGGGTTTATTAATGGTTATCTGACCATGGATACCCTCGGCGCAATGGTCTTCGGGATTGTTATTGTTAATGCCGCCCGTTCGCGCGGAGTGGAAAACTCCTCACTGCTGACCCGCTATACCATGTGGGCCGGGCTGATTGCCGGTGTGCTGCTGACACTGGTCTATCTGGCGCTGTTCAAATTAGGGGAAAACAGCGGGTCGATTATCCCGAACCCGGCTGACGGCGCGGAAATTCTGCATGAGTATGTCCAGTATACCTTCGGTAACTACGGCAGTTTCTTCCTTGCTGTGCTGATTTTTGTTGCCTGTATGGTGACAGCTATCGGCCTGACCTGTGCCTGTGCGGAATTCTTCAGCCGTTATCTGCCGATCTCTTACCGTAAACTGGTGTGGATCCTCGGTGCGTTCTCCATGGTGATTTCCAACCTGGGGCTGAGCAAACTGATCGCATTTTCCGTTCCGGTGCTGGTATCGATTTATCCGCCGTGTATTGTGCTGATCCTGCTGAGTTTCACACTGCGCTTCTGGAAAAAACCGGGACGGGTGGTTGCGCCGGCAATGCTGGTCAGCCTGATCCTCGGGACGATGGGGGCGCTGAAAGCCACTAAAATGTTCGGCTCTTATATGCCGTCATGGATTGAGTCACTGCCGTTCTTTAAATATGACCTGGCATGGCTTGCGCCGTCACTGGCAGTGCTGGTGGTTTCCATTGTGGTTGATCGCCTGATGGGCGCTGAGCCGGAAGTGAATCACAAACACGCCTGATAGCCCGGATTATAAAAATACCCTGTCATGTGCGGGGTATTTTTTTGCCCGTGATTCAGGCACAAAAAAACCAGCCCGCAGGCTGGTTTTTGTATCTCTTAACTGCCGGAACTTACAGTTTGCCGGAGTTCTTTTTCAGGAAGTCAGCAACGCCTTTCGGAGATGCATTCATACCTTCCTGACCTTTTTCCCACTGTGCAGGACACACATCACCGTGCTCTTCGTGGAATTGCAGTGCGTCAACCATACGCAGCATTTCGTCTACGTTACGGCCCAGCGGCAGGTCGTTGACGACCTGATGACGGACAACACCGTTTTTGTCCACCAGGAAAGAACCGCGCAGAGCAACACCGGCTTCCGGGAACTCAACACCGTAAGCCCGCATGATGTCATGTTTGATATCCGCAATCATCGGATACTGAACCTGACCGATACCGCCATCCTCGATAGCAGTGTTACGCCATGCGTTATGAACAAACTCAGAGTCCATAGACACACCAATCACTTCCACACCGCGTTTTTTGAATTCTTCATAGCGGTGATCGAATGCGATCAGCTCAGAAGGGCAGACAAACGTGAAGTCCATCGGCCAGAAGAAGATAACAGCCGGACGGCCGTTCAGGTGTTTTTTCAGATTGAAGTTATCAACAATTTCACCGTTACCCATAACGGCTGCAGCTGTAAAATCGGGGGCTTGACGGGTTACCAGAACCATAATTTACTCCTGTAAGATTATATAGAGTATGGCAATAAACAACAGACAGAATAAAGAATCCGGGGACGGTATTAAAGCTCATAATACCGATTAATATAATAGGTTTTACCTATCAATAGTTCATTATTCTATCTGCTACCCGAATAAGATAGAGTTATTTGAGTAAAGTTCAAGTGCTAATTGTGTGAATGAACGTAAAAACCGTTACTGATCTGTAAACGGCTTTGTCACACTGTCCATCATCTGTGGATAGAAACGGAAGAAGATACTTTCAAGAGACTGATAATTATCGGTAAAATCCTGATTTGTCTCCCTGAGTGCGGCAAGTTTCGGACGTCGTTTTGCCATCCCCGCCAGTACCTGTCCGATATAAGGAACTTCCTGATAGCGGATTAACCAGCGCTGCGGCCACATAAATTCATTCAGCTCCTGAAATTTCTCCGGCGTAAACGCCAGTTGCGGCTCAATCACTGTGCGGACGTGCTGTGTGAAATCGGTCAGTGAGGTCGCGGGCTCAAATTGTGACCAGTGCAGGGAAAGAAAATGATCCCAGACCACATCCAGGGTGATCGGCGCGTAGCGGCGGTATTCAGGGCGGAACAGCTGACGGGCTTCCCGTACCAGCGGGTGTGAGTCAGTCAGGGTATCAACACGCCGGTGCAGCCGGATCCCCGCAGCAACCGGTGCGCTGTACTGTTCTTCCGGTGCGCCGCGGACAAAATCGGCCATCAGATTGCCGAGAAAACTGCTGTTTGCCAGTGAGGCAAGGTGGAGATGTGCGAGAAAATTCATAATACCGCAGCCTTTTATTCCGCCGTCGGCGGGTTATTTCTTGCGCCCTGCTTACCGGGGCACTAGACTATTGCGCCTGTTTTTCTTTTTGAGATGAAACCGAGAATCTCATGCGTGTTGCCGATTTTACTTTTGAACTGCCGGACGAACTGATTGCCCGCTACCCGCAGGCGGAGCGGAGCAAGTGCCGTCTGTTATCGCTTGATGGTATCAGTGGTGAACTGAACCACGGTATCTTCACCGATGTGCTGAATAAACTCAATCCCGGTGATCTGCTGGTATTTAATGATACCCGTGTGATCCCCGCCAGAATGTTCGGGCGCAAAGCCTCTGGCGGAAAGATTGAAGTGCTGGTGGAGCGGATGCTGGATGAGCACCGTGTACTGGCGCATGTCCGCGCATCCAAAGCACCGAAAGAAGGTGCTGAACTGCTGCTGGGCGAAGATGAAAGCGTGAAAGCCACCATGGTGGCGCGTCACGATGCACTGTTTGAAATCCGTTTTGATGATGAGCGCGATGTGCTGACCATTCTCAATCAGATTGGTCATATGCCGCTGCCGCCATATATTGACCGTCCTGATGAAGAGTCGGATCGCGAGTTATACCAGACCGTGTATAATGACCGCCCCGGTGCGGTAGCCGCACCGACTGCCGGGCTGCACTTTGATGAGCCGCTGCTGGCGGCACTGCGTGAAAAAGGTGTGGAAATGGCCTTTGTCACCCTGCATGTCGGGGCAGGGACGTTCCAGCCGGTGCGCGTGGATAATATTGAAGATCACATCATGCACTCCGAATATGCGGAAGTGCCGCAGAATGTGGTTGATGCCGTGCTGGCGTGTAAAGCGCGCGGTAATAACGTGATCGCGGTCGGCACAACATCCGTGCGTTCCCTCGAAAGTGCGGCGAAAGCGGCACAGGATGCACTGATTGCACCGTTCTTTGATGATACGCAAATCTTTATTTATCCGGGATATGAGTATCAGGTGGTGGATGCGCTGATCACCAATTTCCATCTGCCGGAATCCACGCTGATTATGCTGGTTTCTGCGTTTGCCGGTTATCAGCACACCATGCAGGCTTATGAGGCGGCGGTACGCGAGCATTACCGTTTCTTCAGCTACGGGGATGCGATGTTTATTACCCGCAACCCGCAGGCAAAATGTGAAAAAGTCGGTCACGACGACTGATATACTACAAATTATTAATCCGGCAGATTTCAGCGACTGCTGACTGACTGCCGCTAATTACACATCATCAGACTGTTTTTCTGATAGCAAAGTCTGATATTAAAAAATGACAGTGTTTTTAGTCGTTTTAAATCAGCCGGTTAGAAGTGATAAGTGGCATTCCTTTCCGGCCTGATTTCCTTTCTGTGCCAAAAATGTGACAACGTTGCTGTATTTGGCTAAATGTTCACCGCTGAGGTGAGCGTATTTATTAACCATCTCCAACTTCTCCCATCCTCCCATTTCTTTCAGTACCATTAACGGGGTTCCGTTCTGAACATGCCAACTCGCCCATGTGTGCCGCAGGTCATGAAAACGAAAATCATCAATGCCGGACAAATTCATTGCACGTCTGAAATCGTGCCTGTAAATGTCGTTGCGCTGTTTTCCATCCTCGCCGAACACATACTCACCTTCACGCGGTATGTTGCTCAGTATGCTCACTGCGTCGTCATTTAGCGGTATAGCGCGCCCCCTTCCTGATTTTGCTTTCGCTGCTGTTATGATTGCCACTCTGCGCGACAGATCAACATGCTTCCATTCCAGCGATAGTATTTCCGTTTTTCGTGCGCCGGTCAGCAGCGCAAATGAAACAACGTTTCGCATCCAGTCATTTGCCAGGCTGTTTATCAGAGCTATTGCCTGATGCCTTTCCAGCCATCTGACCCTTACTTTAGGTTCACGTGATCTTTCTGTGTGAACGTGACCGACCGGCCATCCCATTTTCTTAGCCAGTGAAATGCCTCGCATGATGAATGCCAGATACCGGTTTTTTGTTGACCCCGATAACCGGCGCTTGGTTTTCGGGTTATAATCCGGTAGTGAGTTCATTATCTCTTCGGAGCGAATTGACGACAGTTTCCGGCCACGGAACAATCCCAAAAAGTAACGGGCATAAATCTGTTTATTCACATAGCACGACTGCCCTTCCGCATCCCTGAGCGCCAGAATAACCACTTCCTCAAAGTATCGTTCTGGTTGCTTATTCAGCTTATCCATCTGCCAAAGATCATGCTTAAGCTTGTCGTGATATTCCTGAGCCTTTACCTTGTCAGCGGTTCCAGTAGTTTTTCTAATTCTCGTTCCGTCTGGGGCGGACACATCGACCCAGTATGTTTTACCCCTTTTGTAGACAGGCATTTTCCTTTTCTCCCGCCGCTTATCACGGCCAGCCGGTAAACATTATTGTTGTTAAGGCGGTCTTCTTCAAACTTTTTCAGACTCTGGTCGCTGGCTCTCCATGAACCCCCGACCCTGAACATGTGATATTTCTCCGGATCACGGTAAATGGTTGCCTCAGACAGCCTGAGTTTCTTTGCGTAATCCTTTATTGTCATCAGGCTGTCATCCATATTTCTTTTCCTTCTCTATCATACGAACGTACACATTCAGCCACAGCGCAGGCACTGAGCGCTTAAAGTGATATTCAGTTAACATCCGGGTAAACTTTTCGAGGTAACTCTGTAGGATGGTGCGGCGCTTGTCGTCATTAAGTGGGCGGTTAGCTTCAAGTTCGTGATAGCATTCCCTCGCTATTCGTCTGCGTCCGTTCTCTGCTTCCTGTGGTGTCATTGGTCACCTCAGATTTGTGCTTCCAGCAGCCGGTTGCCGATGTCCATCAGGTCATCCCGGTTAACTGTGGTAATTATCCTGCGTGGATGGGTGAACGGTCGCCAGATTAAAAGCATGGAGCCTTTATTGTTTCCGTTCACCGGTTTGTTTGTGCCAGCGTTAATGAACGATATCCGGCCACCGGTAATAAATCTGACCTCATCAACGGTATCCAGTGCCGATTTAAACCATCCCACCGAAGTGTCGGCAGGAACCAGCATCACGACCGGCTGCAATTGCTCCCTGCATTGTTCGGCTGCTTTGCTTACCCACGGCTGTATGTCGCTATACGGCGGGTTGCACCATATTGAGCCGTAGCTTTGCCAGTCGGAGTTTAATGCGTTGTCTTTTTCGGTGAGGTAATGATAGCAGAGGGTATTATTTTTATCGGCGGCGGCGTCAAGGTAAAAACCGAATTCAGCGTCCAGTGCTGAGAATAACGGGATGGGAGTTTGCCACAAATCACGCAATTCCTTTGGTGTTGTGCCCCCGCCGTAGTCAGTTTTCATTCTCCGCATCCTTCATCATCAGGAATAATTCCATAGCGGCGCGTAAAGGGTTTTTATTTGTCACTACATTTTCCGGTGGCAGCGAATCCATGAATAATCCAGATGGGTTATTTGTCGCTAACGGGTATTCGTTGTGACTCAAGATTAACGATATATTATTATCGAAAATAATCGGCATTGCGTCCGCTGGGTTGTTGCAATAGCCTGGGATGGTAGTTTCATAGAATCCATTACCATCAAAGCCACAATGATAAAATGACCTTTCATCATTGCTTAAACACATGTGTTCAATATCTGGTTCAAACGTTGCCAGAACTTGGCAATTAATCTCAAAGTCTGATTTGTCACGATATTTGTTCATTGTCTTCACCAATGTAAATTCTGAATCCATCTGACATGAAATCAGTGTTGAAAAAATGAGAATGAAGATTAACGCCATCCTCTCCAGTTATAACCCCGCGAACCATGTGCAGATATTCACTTTTAGTAAAATATTTGTGAGTTACTTTTTTACCGTCTAATAACGCTTTAAATGCTTCATCTCTATTCACCTCACCACCTCCGCACACACTAATTCAACATTCCGCACAGCCTTTACCTGCACTGCGCGGCTCTCACATTCTTCGAGCGTATAAATATCATCGGTAACAGGCACAGCAGAGCCGTGTATTACCAGTAGTAATACAAATCCGATTGTCATGGTTATCTACCTGCTGGCTTTCAGCGCTTCTTTATAGCTTGCTTTGGCGGCTTTCATAGTTGGCATCCATTCGCCTTCTATGCGCGTTAAATCCCACCATTGGTCTCGGATTTCGCGATACATTCTGTATTCGCATTTTCTGTCACGATATCGGTGTTCATATTCTGGCAACTTAATGCCAAGCCATTCGCTGAATGATACACACGTATCCGCATCAAGATATTCGTCATATTTAGTTAATTTTCTTGGCTCTGGTAATTTAGCAATGGCCATATTAATTCCGACATCAGTAACCTGATAATAAATATCACCACAAAATTCTTTTGGTGCCGGATTTGATGCGGCCAACCCATTTTTAATTAAACTCTCCCATTCTTCATTTTTTCCGGATGAAAGAAAATAATTTCTGTATGGTTTTCTGTTTTGCTGGTTAATGCCGAGAGCGTGCTGCATTAATTCAATTCCTGCCTGTGATATATCCATCACCCCTCCTGAATCTATTAATAAATCACCAAGGTAGTCGCTAAAAACGCGCCCTTAACGTCTTTATTTGATGGGTAGTAATATGTGGAATATCCATCACGCGGAACAGCTTTGAAGTAGCCAATATCAAACCTGTTATGACTTTCCCACCACTGCCGGTCTTCCTCTTCAATTTCGCCTGACTTAATGGCAGTGTCGATAACCTTTAACGCAGTGTGCTCACCTCGCATCATCAAAGTCATTTGGTCGTCTGATTTCAGTAATTCACATGTTTCTGTTTTCATATTCATTCCTCTGTTATCAGCATCCCTGCCGGTTAATGCTGGTTCTTTAATCCGTAGTAATACCCGCGCCGCAATAGCCGGGTTATTTTTCGCAACAATCCGGGGGAATTCCGGATTTCGTCAGGAATAGGGACGGTTCGTATTTTATGAAATGGCTTTCCATTAAGACCCTGGCTTATTCCATCCTCAATAAATTCAGAACGGAAATTATCTAACCACGCCTGAGTGTTACATCTTGGGCACGGGATATGTTGCAGCGGCTCATACAGATTACCGCTTTCGTCGCAAGCGTCCATATCATACAAAATGCCGTCAAAACACTGGCTATCAATATAATTAGCGCCAAAGTCGTAACCGGCATAGTTACAGCCAAGTGCCGCATTATTTTTCATCATGTGTTCCTCGTTATTACC